>JAVEWL010000006.1:0-25315 GCA_034004565.1 FCB group bacterium
CGTCCTGAAACTACGTTACGGACTGAACCGAGTTCCAGCCCGGCGCCCAGAAGTTCGGACTCAACGACGACGGAGCTTTCCCGCGATAGCCTTCCATCGAGAACGCCAGCGGCGAATCGGGATCCTCCGGCGGCCGGTTCTCGCTCACGTTCAGGTGCGCGTTCATGGCCGTGCGCCCGCTGTAGCGGTGCGTCTGGCGCGGAATCTTCAATCCCGTAATGCGGAAGTTTGCCGCCGGCACGATGTGATGCACCGCGTGCAACTGCGGCAACGCCTCGACCATCGCCTCGACGATCGCGTCGAGGTTGTGCCAGTCGCCGCGCTCGATTCGTCCCGCCGCCAGCGCCAGATCGCGCAACCAGCGCCACGAATCCTGCACATCGCCTTCCGAGGGGAACACCTGAATGAAGCGCTGGGCGCGGCCCTCGTTGTTGACGAATGTGCCGTCGCCCTCGGCGAACGTCGCCGTGGGCAGCACCATTTCCGCGCGGCTGGTCGTCTCGTGCTGCATGTGGTCGATCACGACGACGTGCTTCGCCTTCTGCAACGCCTCGTTCAAATCCTCGCGGTCCGCCCGCCGGTATAGATCATTCTCGAGCACGACGACCGTGTCGGCTTCGCCCGCGCGCATTTTCTTGAGCGCGTTATCGAGCGACTTCCCGCCAATGAGCGCAAGCCCTGTCGAGTTGCATTCCATCGAAGTAAACAGCAACTCCGCCGGCCGGCCCAGCGCATGCAGCGCCTTCGCCACGCCCGCCGCCGCGCGCAGGATGGCCTCGTTGCCCAGCGACGGACCCGACACGATCAGCGGACGCTCCGCAGTCTTTAACTGTGCCGCAATCTTCTCGGCCAGCGCGCGCACGTCGCCGGCCAGATCGGGCACGGCGGGCGCCTGCGGGTCCAGGGCGTGGACCACTGCCAATCCAAGGCGCGCGATGTCGTCGGGGGCGGCGCGATAGGCGTCGGTTGCAACGTCGTCGAGCGTGGTGGCGGCCGGGGTCGCGACGAAGAACGGCCCCTTCGCTTCCTGCACGGCGTTGCGCACCGCGTAATCGTTCCAGTCGGGGATGCCCATCTTCTCGGCGAGCTTCATGGGCTGCCGACGCACCGTCTGACGCAGCGCCAGGCTCACCATCGGCGCCGTGTTGGTCACGTCCTCGCCGAGCACCAGCACCGCGTCCGCCTCGCCCGCCTCGCGCAGGCTCGGCACGCGCGCCGGCGACTTCTGGAGCAATTCCACCGACAACTGGGTCACGCTGCGCTCCGGATCGGGCACGCCCGCGTGAAAATTCTCCTCGCCCACCAGCGCCCACAGTGCATAGTTCGCTTCCAGCGACGCGCGCGGCGACCCGATCCCGATGACCTTCGACCCCGGCGCGAGTATGCTTCCGAGATACGGCAGCATGAAGGATTTGATTACCGGCACCAACTGACCCGGCCGCCGGAACGATTCGTCCGGAATCCGGTGCAATACGTGGCGGAACCGCCGGACGTCGTTTACGAATTCATACCCGAACCGCCCGCGATCGCAAAGGAAATACCCGTTCACGTCGCCGTTGTAGCGGTTGCGGATGCGCCGCAGCGAGCCGTAGCGTTCGCCGGGCGTCGTGTTGCAGCCCACCGAGCAGTGCGCGCAGATCGAGGGCGCGGTCTGAAGATCCCAGCGGCGCGTGTAGTGCGACTTATACGTCTTGTCCGTAAACACGCCCGTCGGGCACACCTCGACGAGGTTCCCGCTGAACTCGTTCTCGAGCGTGCCGTCCTCGTGACGCCCGAAGTACACGTGGTTGTGCGACGCGAACGCATTCAGGTCGCGCCCGCCCGCGTAGTCGCGGTAATACCGCACGCAGCGGTAGCACTGGATGCAGCGGTTCATCTCGTGGTTGATGAACGGGCCCAAATCCTGGTTGCGGTACGTGCGCTTGTCGAAGCGGTATTCGCGGTAGTCGTGCCCGGTGAGCAGCGTCATGTCCTGAAGGTGGCACTCGCCGCCCTCGTCGCAGACCGGGCAGTCGTGCGGGTGGTTCGTCATCAGCCATTCGATGACGCTCTTGCGGAAGGCCTGCGCGTCCTTGTCCTCGACCGACAACCGCGTGCCCTCGGCCGCCGGCGTCATGCACGACATCACGATGCGCCCCCGGGTGTCGTTCTCGTCTTTGAACACCTTCACGGCGCACTGACGGCACGCCCCCACCGAGCCCAGCATCGGATGCCAGCAGAAGTACGGCACATTCAAGCCCAGCGAAAGGCACGCCTCCAAGAGGTTCTGCCCATCCCGGACCTCAAACGGCTGATTGTCAATATAAATCGTCGGCATTACGTACGGCTCCACGGACAACGTTTTTCGCGAACGTGCCGCTCGAAGTCTTCGGTGAAATACTGCATCGCGCTGCCCAGCGGCGACATGGCGCCAGGCGCCAGCGCGCAGAACGTCAGGCCCGGCCCCAGCAGCTCGACGTGCTTTGCAAGCCGCGCGAGATCGTTCTCGACGCCCCGCCCCGCCTCGAGCGCCGCCAGCGTCTTCTCGGTCCAGGGGAGGCCGTCGCGGCACGGCGTGCACCAACCGCAGGACTCGTGCGCGAAGAACGCAATCAGGTTGTGGACCATCCCAACCGGGCAGGTCTGATCGTCGAGGACAATCATCGTGCCCGTGCCCAGGCGGCTGCCCGCCTGCTGGACGGTCTCGTAATCCATCTGCACATCGAGGTGCTGCTCGACGAGGAAGTCCGTTGACGCGCCGCCGGGAAGGCCGCCGCGGAACTTCAGGCCGTCGCGCATGCCGCCCGCGTGTTCCTCGAGAAGTTCACGCACGGTCACGCCCAGCGGAAGTTCCCACGTGCCCGGGCGCTTCACCTTGCCGCTCACGCCGAACAGCTTCGTGCCGCCGTTCACCGTGAGGCTCAGGCTCTTGAACCAGTCCGCGCCGTTGGTCACGATCGACGGGATGTTGCATAGCGTCTCGACGTTGTTCACGATTGTCGGCTTGCCCCAGAGCCCGCTGACCTGCGGGAATGGCGGTTTCGCGCGCGGGATGGCCCTGCGACCCTCGAGCGCGTTCAACAGCGCCGTTTCCTCGCCGCAGATGTAGCGCCCCGCGCTCATGTGCAGGTGCAGATCCAGGCTGAAGCCCGAGCCGAGGATGTTCTCGCCCAGGTATCCGGCTTCCTTCGCCTCGGCAATAGCCTTGCGCAGAAGCTGCGCCGCGAGCACGTACTCGCCGCGCAAGAAGATGAAGGCTTTCTCCGCCTGGATCGCGTAGGCCGAGAGGATGATTCCTTCGATCATGAGATGCGGGTCGCCCTCGAGCAGCACGCGATCCTTGAACGTGCCCGGCTCCATCTCGTCCGCGTTCACCACGAGATACTTCGGCTTGGGCGCGTCGTCGCCCATCGGAATCAGCGCCCACTTGATGCCGGTCGGGAACCCAGCGCCCCCGCGTCCGCGCAGGCCCGAGTTCTTCACCAGTTCGGTCACATCGTGCGGCGCCATCTCCTTGAGCGCCGCGCGCACGGCCGCATAGCCGCCGGCGCGCTCGTAACCCGCGCGATCGAGCGGCCCCTCGCCGGGGCGGATATTGCGCGTCAACGGCCGTTTCTCGGCCGGAAGCGTCGGCGCCTGTACGATCAGTTCACTCACGGCACATTCCTATTCATAGCGCGCCAGGATGGCGTCCAATTTCGACACCTCGACGTCCTGGTGCAAATCGTCGTCGATCATCAGCGCCGGCCCGCGGTCGCAGGTTCCCAGGCACTGGTTCGGCAGCAGCGTGAACCGCCCGTCCGACGTCGTCTGCCCCGGCACGAGGTTCCACCGCTCCTTGAAGTACGCGAGGATGCCGCCGTACCCCATTATCCAGCAGCTCACGCTCGTGCACAGCCGGATCGCATGCCGCCCCACCGGGCGCCGGCAGATGAGGTTGTAGAACGTCGCCACGCTGTCCACCTCGTCGGGCGTCATCTTCAGCAGCGCGGCAATGTCCTTGATGCTCTCGTCGTCAACCCAGCCGGCGTGCCGCTGCACGACGAGCAGCGCGTCGATACAGGCCCCGCGCAACTCCTCGTACAACTCCGCCTCGTGCAGAATCTCGTCCTTCAGTTCTTCAGTCAGCATAACTACCTGAGGTTTCTTGCCGAAATGCACCCATTGACGACTGTAACGACGTGGGGTATACTTTTATTGACTCATTTACCAGTCCGCAAGGACGTAAGCGTAAAAGGAGATCTTTCGCCGCCTCCGGGCGGCGATTGCATTTAGTGCCGCCGGGCATTGTATTTCCGTCTCAATGCTTGTCTCCGTGACTCTCCGTCAACATGAAACGCGGTTACCAAAAATGCAACTTGGCGAAATCCTTTTGTCTGCTTCTCAAGAATAACGACGTAGTCGTATTCCTCCAACCAGAGGTATGTTCGCACTTTGCGGGTACCCTCTTCATAGTCCCAGACACGAAGGGCGACGTCGCCGCTGTTGCCAATGGCAGGACCACACCAAGGCAGTCTTTCCGCGCGCCGATTGTCCAATAGCCGCTCTTTCGATTCGTGCTCGGTTCTCGTAATCAGGTGCCAAAAACCTTCTTCGTAAGTCTCGCCCGGAAGGATCCGCCGATCCCACCAGATTTCCTTATTCTCAAACTGAGGTCGGCCTTCCTTTATATCGGAAACAAATACACCATAGAGCCGCGATACAATCTCAAACCAAGTTCCTTCTGTGGAGACCATGGGAGGAAGCCAGGCTATCATCCACACGTCTCCGCAGGTTGCCAGCGGAGCAAATTCATCTTCTCCTCACGATAAAGCGTGGTCTTAGTCAGCGAATACTTCGAGCGTTCCTTTATTCTGTCTACTATGAGCCGCTTTCCCGCATTTTCGGAAAGGCCGCGGTTCAGGTATGACACGGCCCCGAGTAAAAGATCCGCCAATTGAAGAAGCTGACTTTCGTTCGAGCGCACAAGTTGCATACGTTCAACCACCGAACGCTGAAAGTCGTACATGTTATTACACAGGACTTCTTGCAGTCTTCGGACCTTGACCGCTCCGCGCGTGTCCTTGATATCGAGATAAATGCGGTAATGGGACTCCGGGTCCAGCAAGACCTTCAGCATGTCAAAGTACATCTTGTAGTACCAGTCGTCGTGGACCTGATTAAATTCGCGGTGATTAAGACTTCCTTTTGGGGCGATGAGACCCCGAAAATGAAGGTGGTCGTCGTCGAAGAAATAGTCCACAAACTCCATATACATCCGCCACTTCGAATGAGACACCTTGGTCCATTTCACTTCAAAATCCGGCGGCATACCGTGCTTCGCCTTAATCTCGCCAAGCCGCCCCGCTATTTCCTTTGTCTTCTCGACCGGACACCAAACCGCGCCAATCACCATAACGGACTGTCCGTCATGCTCAAGGTGACAAGATTCGTCGCAATACACGTTATAGGTGGTGCTCATGTGCATTTCCCACCAGCCTGCGTGTTCAAATCGAGAATCTGAAATCGAAAATCTAAAATTGTCTTCATCGGTCCACGTCCGCCAATACGTAGTCCATGCTGCCCAGAATGCTCAGCAGGTCGGAAATCTTTACGCCTTTGCTCATCAGCGGCAGCATCTGCATGTGCGGGAATGAGGGCGTGCGCACGCGCGTGCGGTACGACATCGTGCTGCCGTCGCTGACCAGGTAGTATCCGTTCGCGCCCTTCGAGGCCTCGATGTTGAAGAACGCCTCGCCCGGCGGAATCACGGGCCCCCAGCTCACGTTGAGGAAGTGCGTAATCAGCGTCTCGATGTCGTGCAGCGTGTTCGGCTTCAGCGGCGGTGTTGTGAGCGGGTGGTCCGACTTGTGCGGACCCTCGGGCATGTTGTTCAGGCACTGCTCGACGATTCGCAGGCTCTGTCGCATCTCCTCGACCCGGACCAGCGCGCGGTCGTAGCAGTCGCCCTTGTGTTCGATCGGCACGTCGAACTCGAACTGCTCGAAGCCTGAATACGGCCGCTTCTTGCGAAAATCCCACTCGAACCCGCAGGCCCGAAGCCCCGGCCCTGTGACGCCCCACTCGATCGCCTCGTCCAGCGTGTACGCGCCAACGCCCTTCGTCCGGGCGATGAAAATGCGATTCTTCAACACCGCCTTGTTGTGGCCCTCGAGCCGCTTCGGGAAATAGTCCAGGAACGCGCGCACCAGTTTTTCCCAGCCCAGCGGCAAATCCTGCGCCACTCCGCCGATGCGGAACCAGCTCGGATGCATCCGCGCGCCGCAGACCGCCTCGATGATGTCGAAAATCTTCTCGCGGTCGTTGAACATGTAGAACACCGGCGACATCGCGCCGACGTCCTGCGCGAATGTGCCGTACCACACGAGGTGGCTCGACAACCGGAACAGCTCGGTCAGCATGATCCGCATGACCTTTACGCGGTCCGGGACCTGGATACCCGCCAGTTGCTCCACCGCCAGCACGTACCCGAGGTTGTTCATCACGCCGCCTAGGTAGTCGATGCGGTCCGTGTACGGAATGTACGAGTGCCAGGTCTGCCGCTCGCCCATCTTTTCCGCGCCGCGATGGTGATAGCCGATATCCGGAATGGCGCGCATGATATCTTCGCCGTCGAGCTGCAGGATGATGCGCAACACGCCGTGCGTGCCGGGATGGTGCGGACCGAGGTTCAGGAACATGAAGTCCGAATCCTCGCTCTCGCGCTCGAGTCCCCACTCTTCGGGTCGGAACTGCAGCGCCTCGTGCTCGGCCTCGTACTTCCAATCCGGCAAGCGGTACGGATCGAGTTCCGTTGCGCGCGCGGGATGTTCCTTGCGCAAGGGGTGCCCGCTCCACGTCGACGGCATGAGAATCCGCCGCAGGTTCGGGTGCCCCTCGAAGCGGATGCCGAACATGTCCCAGGCTTCGCGTTCGTACCAGTCCGCCATCGGCCAGACATCGACGATCGACTCGTGCGACGGATACTCGCCCTCGAGGGCCACCTTCAGACGGATGTCGGCGTTGCGGTCGAACGACATCAGGTGATAGACCAGCGTGAAATCGCTCGGGGGTTGGCCTTCGCGGAAGGTGCGGGTCCGCTCGTCAATCGCGGTCAGGTCGTAAAGAAGACGGAAGGGCCCACGAGCCTCGTTCTTCAAGTAGCGCAGCACGTCCTTGACACGCTCGGGATCGATCCAAAGCGTGGGGATCCCGTCGCAGGTCTTCTGCTCGGTCACAATGGCTTCGCCAAACCGCTCGCGCAGTTCCCGCGCCACGTCCAGTTGTGCTACCGCCTCGCTCATTGATGCTCCACGGGGCTTTCCCCTGCAGTACCTCGGCTCAAGCACCCCCAAACGAGTTTGGGGGTGGCATATTTTTCAGACTTCGTCCGGCGCTCGTAGCTCGGTCATCTTCATGCGCTCGTCGCGCTTGAGGTCGCGCATATTCTTCTCCGCGGGCTGCACCACGCCCTGCGGCCCCACGACCCAACTCAAGGGACGCCGTTCGCGCCCCACCTGCTCCTGCAGGAGGATGAGCCCGTCCATGAAGGCGTCCGGCCGGGGCGGACAGCCCGGCACGTATACGTCCACGGGCAAGAACTTGTCCACGCCCTGGACGACGCTGTAGATGTCGTACATGCCGCCCGTGCTCGCGCAGGCGCCCATGGCGATCACCCAGCGCGGCTCCATCATCTGCTCGTACAACCGCCGGATGACGGGCGCCATCTTGATGAAGACCGTGCCCGCGATGATCATCACGTCCGCCTCGCGCGGCGTGGCGCGAATCACCTCCGCGCCGAACCGGGCCAGGTCGTACTTGCTCGTCAGGCTCGTCGCCATTTCGACGAAGCAGCACGACAACCCGAAATTAAACGGCCAAATCGAATTCTTGCGTCCCCAGCCCACGAGATCCTGGATCCGCGAAAACACAAAACTCCGCTGATAGGAATCCTGCATTGCCGCCGCCGAACCGCCCACGGGTTGCTCGGACGTATTGGAAAGCCACCATTTCATATCGAAAAACCTTTCGCGCGTCCGCCCGTCACGATTCCAGCGCGCCTTCGCGCCACAGGTATACCAGCGACGCCGCAAGCACGGCGATGAATACGAAGATCTGCGCATAGCCTACCCAGCCCAACTCCTTGGCGGCGATGGCCCAGGCAAACACAAAGACGGACTCGAGATCGAAAATCACAAAGAAGATTGCCACCAGAAAAAAGTCGGCGGAGAAGCGTACGCGAGCCGTGCCCGTCGACGTGATGCCCGACTCGTACGGGGATCCCGTCGCGCGATCGCGGTGGCGCTGGCCCAGCAGGTAAGACGCACCCACCATGACGCCGATCACCACGACGACCGATGCGAAATACAGCCCCAGGGGCCAATAGACGGTGCTTGGCTCAGTCATGAATCAATCCCGTTGCGTTCGCTGTTTGCCTGACCGGGCGATGAGGCCGGGGCTCGCGGGTCGTACGCGCGGGCCGGACACAATCCATCTGCGTCCCGTGCCGCACCAACGACATACGACTACCCTGCCTGCCACCCCACCGAATGCTGTGAATCGTATCACAGCCTTTTGAGCGTTAACAATGCCATAGCAGAGCTTGTTCCCATTCGATTGCACTTGACATCGTTGAACCCGGTTTGAATAATGCGCGGTTTTTCCCGTTCCTGCTATCCTGATGCCATCGCCTTAAAGTGGCCGGGAGAGCGCCCATGCCGCAACACCAGACCCATCGCGGACAACATCCTGAAGACGCCAGGCTCTTTGACCCTTCGCAGCACCCCCTGCTGCGCGCGGGCGTGGCCGACTATTCCTTTCTGCTTACCCGCGGCTACTCGAACGACGCCGCCCTGAAACTCGTCGGCGACCGCTACCAGCTCGATGTCCGTCAGCGCCGCGCCCTCCTGCGCGCCGCCTGCTCCGAGGAGTCCCTGCAGCGCCGCGCCGCCCATTGCATCCCGCTCGAGAAGCTCCGCGGCGAACCCCTCATCGTCGACGGCTACAACCTCCTCATCACCGCCGAGAGCATTCTCGCCGGCGGTGTGCTCATCCGAGGCCGTGACGGCTGCGTGCGCGACATGGCCAGCATCCACGGCTCCTACCGCCGCGTCGTCGAGACCCTCCCCGCCATTGCCCTCCTGGGCCGCATTCTCACCGGGCTCGCGCCGCACTCCGTCCGCTGGGTGTTCGACGCCCCCGTCTCGAACAGCGCCCGCCTGCGCGCCCTCATGCTCGCCGAGGCCTTGCGCCACGGCTGGCCCTGGGAGGTCGAACTCGACACCGGCGTGGACCCCCGCCTCGCCGCCGCCGAAGAAATCGTCATCACCTCCGACGGCTGGATCCTTGATCGTGCCGCCCGCTGGGCCAACCTCGCGGACCGTCTCGTCGAAGCCGAACAGGCGCAACCCCGTCTCATCCGCCTCGACGATTCCGCGCCGGATTATTGATCCTCACGCAACGAATGCCCCCTATACCTGGCCTTATGTAACCCCGAATTCCCATTCGGGGGCTTTGGTTTTGGGGCAAACGCAGCGCTACGGAGAAAAAGCAAATCCCCCGAATGGGAATTCGGGGTTACATAAGACCCGGACGTTGCTTTCGTAACCATCAATAGCCGAATGCCGGAGAGGTTGAAAAAGCATGCCGCTCTTCAGAAAAAGGGGACCGGCTGTCGTTCGATTGCCCCCGTATCGGCACGGCGTCCGGCGCGCACAAACGCACATCCAGCGCTTCAACTACCGCCCGGCGTACTGGCGCTGGTAATACTCGCGGAACTCGCCCGACTTGATCTTGCGCCACCACCACTCGTTGTCGCGGTACCACGCCACCGTCTGGGCCATGCCTTCGTCCCAATTCATGCTCGGCGTCCAGCCGAGGGTCCTGAGCTTGCTCGAATCGATCGAATAGCGGCGGTCGTGGCCAGGCCGGTCGCTGATGGGCTTGATCAGATTTTCGCCCTTGCCCACGAGCTTCAGAATGGTGTGCGTCAGCACGATATTCTCGCGTTCGTTGCCGCCCGCGACGTTGTACACCTGTCCCGGTTCGCCCTTGCGCAGCGCCGTATCGATGCCCGAGCAATGGTCGGTCACATACAGCCAGTCGCGCACCTGCTTGCCGTCGCCGTAGAGCGGCAGGGGTTCGTCGTCAATCGCATTGGTCACGAACAGCGGCAGCACCTTTTCGGGATACTGGTACGGGCCGTAGGTGTTCGACCCGCGCGTGATGATCACCGGGAGGTTGAACGTGTGGAAATACGCCATGCCCATCAGCTCGCCGCCCGCCTTGCTCGCCGAATACGGATTGCGCGGACCCATCGGATCCGTTTCCTTGAACGAGCCTTCCGGAATGCTCCCGTACACCTCGTCGGTCGAAACCAGGAGCACGCGCTTCGTACCCAATTCGCGCGCCGCTTCGAGCAGGTTGTGTACGCCCTTGACGTCGGTGTCGATAAACTCCGCCGCGCCCAGGATGCTACGGTCCACGTGCGTCTCGGCGGCAAAGTTCACCACCGCGTCGCAATCGGCCATCGCCTCGCGCACCGCCGCGAAATCCGCAATGTCACCCTGCACAAACGTATGCCTCGCCGCGTCCAGGTCGCGCAGGTTGTCCAGGTTGCCCGCGTACGTCAGCTTGTCCAGGTTCACTACATGCAGTTCGGGGTAGGTCTCCAGCATGTAGCGGACAAAATTCGAGCCAATGAACCCCGCACCGCCCGTTACCAGGATACGATTCATCCTTGCGCTTCCTTCCGTTCCATATAGGCCTCGAGGGCCTGCCGCCACGAACGCATTTTGTGTGGCGTGGCCTTCTCCAATTTCGTATTCGACAGTACCGAATAGCTCGGCCGCGGCGCCTTCATCGGATACTCCGACGACGGGCACGGTTCGACGGGTATCGTGATTTCCGCGTCGGCCAGAATCGCCCTGGCGAACTCGTAGCGCGAGCACCAGCCCGAGTTTACGGCGTGGTACGTGCCGAACGCGTCGGTCTGGCACAATTCCAGGGTCGCCGCCGCCAAGTCCTGCGTGTGCGTCGGGGAGCCGACCTCGTCGTCCACCACCCGCAACGACGGCCGCGCCGCCGCCGCGCGCAGAATCTTCTCCACGAAGTTGTTGCCGCCCGGCCCGTACAACCATGCCGTGCGAATGATGAAATGCCGCTTGTTCGCCTCGCGCGTGGCCGCCTCGCCGGCCGCCTTGGACCGCCCATACACGCCCAGCGGCGCGATGGGGTCGTCGGGCTCATACGGCGAACCCTTGGTCCCGTCAAAGACATAATCCGTGCTGTAGTACACCACGGGCACCCCGGCCAGGTGGGCCGCGGCCGCCACGTTACGCGCGCCGGTCTCGTTCACCGCAAACGCGTCGTCGGGACGATCCTCCGCCCCTTCGACGTCCGTGAACGCCGCCGAGTTGATGACCAATTCCGGGCCGATGTCCCGGACCAGCTTGATTACCATGTCCCGGTCGCGGATATCGACATCGGGAAGATCGAAACCGGACACCGCGTCCTGCTCCCCGAAAATACCGAGGAGATCGCGACCGAGCTGTCCGTTGGTGCCGAAGATGAGTGTGCGCATTGTTTGGGAACCTCCGCAGGTCGCCGAATTCTACCAACCCCCACCCCCGATTGCCAGTTGACCGGCTCAAGTTCCAGTCTCCGCTGCCGATACCTATCCCAGAGGACACGGAAGTCGAGCGGCGCGGACACGGAGGTCGGCACAGCGCCAAAGGGAATACCGGAACGGCACATCCCTCCGTACCGGAAAGAACCCGAAGATATTACCCTCCGAGTGCGCCTCAACCGGCCGTTGAGGCGTTTCTCCTTTTTAGGCCCTCACCCGGTCAATGCGACCAATCCTCGATTCCAGACCGGCCCATTTGTGGCATTCCTGCTGCCGTTTCTTGTGCTCATAAGCCGGAAAACGGGACTGCTCCGCTTATGGCGGGGTTCGGACTTCTCGCGGAGCCTCCAACTCGCCTTTGCTTGCACAGTCAATCAGCCCCCCAATCAAAAGCGGAAACTGTCCCTGCTTTCCGGCTTGGGGAGTGGGAAGTATGGGAGTTAGGGGAGGGATGGGAGTTATGAAATCGATTGCGTCTTGATTCATCGGGATTGTTGGCTTTGGCGGAAAGCAGGGACAGTTTCCACTTTTGGTCATCGGGGCTGGTTGACTGTGTTGGGCGAAGGCAAGGTGGGGGCTTCGCAGGCAGGCCTTGGGCTCGGCAAAAGTGGAACAGTCCCTGTTTTCCGGGCGATTGGTTATTCATGGTTGCCGTTCCCTCCACCCATCCGTATCATACCGCCACAACCATCATCAGCGAGGAACCGCAACCCATGAGCGCTCGCAAGAAATCTTTTGCCTTCGACAACTACGGCGGCTCCTACCACCTTCGCATTGGATCCGCCGAAGACCTTAAAGCCCTCGATCTGCTCGACGAACCGTTCTGGGTCGCCACCAGCGCCCCCGCCGACCGCCTGCGCAGCGACGATGCCCTCGTGAAACGTCTCGATCGCGACGGCGACGGCCGCATCCTCAGCGCGGACATCCGCGCCGCCGTCAACTGGATGTTCAGCGTCCTCGCCGACCGCCAGGGTGTGGACCGGCGCAGCGACGTGCTGCACCTGGACACCCTGGACACCTCCAACGACGAGGGCCGCGAACTGCGCGCCGCCGCCGAGCACATCCTCGACAACCTCGGCCACGGCGATGCCGGCGCCCTTACCCTCGAAGCCGTGCGCAACCGCGCCGCCATCGTCGCCCGCGGCGAACAAAACGGCGACGGCGTTATCCCGCTGTCCGGCATCGCCGACGACGCCCTCCGCGCTTTTGCCGCCGACATCATGGAAACCACCGGCTCCGTGCAAGACCTCAACGGCGAACCGGGGGTCGACGAGACGCTCCTCGACCGCTTCCTCGCCGATACCGGCGCTCTCCTCGACTGGCGCGAAAAGCTCGGCGCCGCCGAGTCCCCCGGCATGTTCCCCCTCGGTGAAGCCACGGCCGGCGGTTATGCCCTGCTGGACGCACTCCGCGAGCCTTTCGAGCGCTACTTCGAATTGTGCAAGGTGGTCGGCTTGAACCGCATGCTCGGCCGCGAAACGCTGCAGCCCGAGAGCCCGCCCGAGGTCTACCAGGACCGCGCGAAAATGGAGGAGTACCTCGAAGAGGCGCCCATCGCCCGGCCGCGCCCGGAACCCGTGCTGCCTTACGAGGAGGACGTGAACCCCGCCTACGCCGATCGCGTGCGCGCATTCCGCGACACGGTCGCCCAGGGCCTGCTCGGCGACGGCTACAGCCCCTCGCGTCTCACCGAGGACGAATGGTCGCGCATCAAGACCGCCTTCCTAACTTACGAGAAGTGGCTGCATTCAAAGAGTGGGGGAGCCGTCGAAAAGCTTGGCCCGGAAAAGCTCAACGCATACCTGGCCTGCGATCTGCCCGCGCGCCTGCGCAAAATGATCGAAACCGACCGCGCGGCCGGCGCACAACTCGCCGCGACGCACAAGCTCGAGTACCTCATCCTCCTGCAACGCTGGATCCTCGAGCTCTGCAACAACTTCGTCAGCTTTCCCTACCTGTACGACCCCGATCACCGCGCCAGCTTTGAGGAGGGCCGGATGATCATGGACGGCAAGATCCATAACCTCAACACTCGCGAGGACGACATCGAGACCCACAGCGCCCGGGCCGAACGCTCCGGCATCTCCCTGCTGTATTCGGAAGTCACGCGCGGCGAGCCCCAGGAGAAGTTCTTCCTGGTCACGCCCGTGGCCCGGGTCGACCTCGGCAACCTCGGCGTCGACAAGCGCGGCGTGCTCTTCGACCTCGAAGGCCGCGAATGGGACGTGCGCGTCGTCAAAGTCGTCGAGAACGTGGTCAGCCTCAAGCAGGCGCTCCTGCAACCCTTCAAGCGCATCGGCCAGTTCTTCCAGGACGCCTTCGGGAAGCTCAGCGGCACCGCCGAACAGCAACTCCTCGCGCAAGGGACACAAGCCGCACCGGGAGCCCCCGCGCCCCCCGCACGCCCGCCCACATCCGTGCGCGACATGCTCCTTGCCGGCGGCGTCGGCGTCGCGGCCCTGGGCAGTTCCTTCGCCTACATCGGCAAGACCCTGAGCAATCCCGACGCGGTGCTGAGAACCTTCGGCGTCATCCTGGCCATCATCGTGCTGCTGCTCATCCCGGTCGCCATCTACGCGTTCATCAAGATGCACGCCCGCAACCTCAGCGGATTGCTCGAAGCCTCCGGCTGGGCCATCAACGCGCGCATGCGCCTCACCCGCGCCGTCGCCCGCATCATCTGTATCCAACCCAAACGCCCCGAAGACCGATTCAGCGTATCCCACCGCGACTTCGCGCGCCTCTTTTCCCGCCGCCACACCGAAATAACCAGCCACAAACCCCAGAACGAGGAATAGCCCAATGGAATGTGGGATTGCTCATGGCGTTGTGGCCGAATCGGTCCTTTCATTTTCCCCATACTTCTCGTGGGTCTTATGGAAGATATGAGAAGACGGGGCCGGCCGCCGCGCCGCCGACAACCCCGATTCCATTCGTGTGATTCGTGGTTGCTGTTCTTGCGGTTCTTTGGGTCTTCGTGCCTTGGTGGCGATTCTTGTCAGACTATTGCGGGGTGGTTCCCAAGGCCTCTTCGGTAATCTTGCGGTAGTGGGTGAGGAGGTCTGTCTTGGCGGGATAGCGCTTTATTTTCTGGTCGTAGGTTTCGAGGACGCGGCGGGCGAAGTCCTGGTAGGCTTCGGGATTGTCGTTGTAGAAGTCCTGCCAGGGTTTGAGGTAGACGAAATCGAAGCGCTCGTCTCGAAGGAACTCGTCGAGGAGGTAGGTTTCGCCGCCGGCGGGGTCCGATTTGGCGCGGAGAAGGGCCGCATCGTTGTAGAGGTGCTGAAGCCGGCTTTGTGTGGCGGGGTCGCCGTAGGTGGTGTTGGGGTACCAGTCGATGGCGACTTCGGTGGCTTTCAAGACTTCCGGGTCGTTGCCCTGGCGCGCCGCGATTTCGGCCAGCAGCGCGTGCAGGCGCCATACCAGGAGCGGGTCGCCTTTCTCGCGGTTCCTGGGCAGCTTGCCCTTCACGATTTGCTGGAAGGCTTCGTAATCGGGCGGGTTTCCCTGGGCCTGTTTTTCGAAGGCCTCGAGAATCCAGGAGAAGGTCTTCTTGTCGCGGTAGTCGCGCGTGGTGAGCCCCCGGAGGTGCGCGGTATAGGCATCGATGGCGGCGGACCAATCGGCGTTGTCAACGGAAGCCTTTGCGGTGTCGAGCGGTTTGGGTTTGGCCGCTTCGGGGGCGTCCTGTGCCCATGCGAGTGCCGTTAACAGTCCGAACGCGACGAAGCAGCCGCTAAACCGACTCATGCCTTTATTCCCCCTCTGGTTTTCCGATCTTGGGACGTCTCCCCAACGCCACGAGGCCGGAAGAGCGGCGCGTCCGCTTCCGGTTTGCCCGGACAGCGAACGCGCCGTTTACAGCTTATCGACCTTGCAGGATATCCATCACGCGGTGGTAATCCTCGGAGGTTGCCGAGGCGTCTTCCCACTTGCCTTCCGTGCCTTCCTCGGCCACCTGATACGGCGTGAGGCCGTAGGTATTGCGATGCTTGGGGTCGGCCCCGGCCTCGAGGAGCGTTTCGATGGGCTCGGGCTTACCGTAATAGGCGGCCCAGCCCAGGGGCGTCGCGCCGTGGCGGCCGTCGACCGCCTTGATGTCGGCGCCGTGCTCGATAAGCCACGCGACGAGGTTGCGGTTGCCTTCCCGGGCCGCGACGTGCAGCGGGGTCAGATTGTCCGGACCGACGGCATTGACCAGGGACGGATCCTTCTCCATTTGCTGCTGAATGTCCTCGGTATCGCCGCCAACGATGGCGTCGAAAATCATCTCCGCTTTTTGCATGCCGTCACTCCTGCGTGGGTTATGCTATACCTTCACCATGCGGCCCGTTTCGGCCGACTTGAGCGCCGCCACGGTGACCTCGACGGCGCGCAGGCCGTCTACGCCGGTCACGGGAGGCTCCCGCCGTTCGTCAACGGCCGTGATGAAGTCCGCAACAAGCCCCGTGTCGGGGTTTGCGCCCCAGTAGGCCCATTCTGCCTTCATCCGGTCGTTGTTGTACACGTTCACCTTCTGGTTAAACGCATCAACGTTAACCACGCCGTTCTCGCAAATAATTTCCAGGGTGACGTCGCCCCAGGTCGGAAAACTTGCGGGGCGGTTCCAGCTCGCAATGTGCGATACGATAATCCCATCCTCGGTCTCGAGATGCAAACTACCGACATCGTCGACCTTTATGCCTTTGGCAAAGAATGTGCCCGACTCGCAATAGACCTTGGCGAACTCCCGGCCGAGAATCCAGCGCATCGCATCGGCAACGTGGACCGTGTGGTCCATGACGGCCCCGCCGCCGGACAGGGCCGGGTCCGCGAACCAGCCGCCGGGGAAGGAGCCATTGTTCGTGCAGGACGCGGCAATGACCTTGCCCATTTCGCCCGAGGCGATACGGTCGCGGGCTTCCATGACGGGCGGGCAGTAACGCACCGGGAAGGCCGTGCCGAGGCCAACGCCGGCCTTCTTGCAGGCGGCGACCATGGCCTTGGCGTCTTCGATGTTGGTGGCGAGAGGTTTCTCGCAGAGGATCCATTTGCCGGCCTTGGCGGCCTTTTCGACGTGTTCGCGGTGCCGGACGTTTTCCGAGCAGATGATGACCGCGTCGATGTCCGACTTGAGGAAGGCGTCGAGATCCTTGGCGAACTTCACGCCGAACTGTTGCGCGGCGGCCTTGCCGCGCTTGGCGTCGGCGTCCCACGCCGCCACGAATTCGGCGTTCGGGGTTTGGTTCAGGCTTTCCGCGTAGCTGTAGGCGTGCATGTGCGCGAAGCTGATAATTCCAATTCGAGCCATCGGTGATTCTCCTTTGGTCGCGGCCGCTAGAGCCGGACCGGGCGGCCCTTCTCCGCCGACTCCAATGCCGCCGTCGCCATCCGCACCGCTTCGAGGCCGTCTTCCGCCGTGACGCGCGGTTCCGACTTGCCTTCGATCCAGGCGATGAAATCTTCCCATTCGAGCTGGTAGGGGCTCTTGTCGACGGGGCTGCCGGGCACGATCACCGCCGGGCGTCCGGGGACTTCCTTCTTCATGACCGACACCGGGGTGTCGGCGCTGTCGAAGGTGAGCATGCCGTTGTCGCCGCAGACTTCGACCTTTACGCGGAAGCCCGAGGGGTGCGCCCAGGTGCCTGTGGTGCTGGCGATGACGCCGCTCTTCATGCGGAAGGTAACCAGCGAGTAGTCCATGAACGTGGCGTTGCGCTCGCGCAGGTTCTGGCAGAAGACGCGCTCGGCGTCGCCGAACACGTAGCGGATCCAGTCGAAGTCGTGGATGCTGCAATCGAAGGTGATGCCGCCGCTCTGGGCGTAGTCGGCGAACCATTCGTTCTCGCCGTGCGGGTACACGCCGCCGCGGTAGGTCTTGACGAAGCCGGGCTTTCCGACCTTGCCGGCTTCGACCTGCTGGCGGATGGCTTCGAATTCCTGGAAGTAGCGCAGGACGTGCGCCACGAAGAGCTTCACGCCGGCCTTTTTCGCCGCCGCGATGGCCTTGCGGCAATCTTCGAGGTTACGCCCGAATGGCTTCTCGCAGAAGACGTGCTTGCCGGCCTGCGCCGCGAGGATGACGTACTGCGAATGCGTCGGCGTGGGCGTGGTGACGGCCACGATGTCGATGTCCGCGCGCTTCACGAGCGACGCGCCGTCCCGCTCGACCTTGGCGCCGTATTGCGCCGCCATGGCCTTGGCCTTCTTCGCGTTCGTGTCCGCGCAGGCCACGAGTTTCAGGCCGCAGTTGGTGAGCATCTGGGCATGCACCTGCCCGATGTTCCCGCAACCGATGATGCCTACATTCATAACCCCTCTCCCGGCGCGCGTTGCGCCTTTCCGTTATGCGGCTGGTGCTGCCTTAAGAATGGGAGTTATGGGAGGCATGGGAATGATGGGAGTCATAACTCCCATGCCTCCCATAACTCCCATTCTTCGTTCAGCGGCACCTACAAATTCTTAATCGTTTCCAGGCTGGTCACGACGTGCTTCAGCATGACTTCGAGCGAGTGCTTATACGGCCCAAACTCGGCGACGAGCGCGCCATCATACCCAGTATCGCGCAAGGCGGCGGTCACGGCGGGCCAGTTGACGTCGCCTTCCATGAGCATGACGAATCCGTCGAAGTGGCCTGCCATCGCGCGGAAGTCCTTGGCGTGGACTGCGCGGATGCGCTTGCCGAGGATGCGGATCCATTGCTCGGGATAGCCGTAGGCGACGATGTTGCCGGTGTCGAAGTACGCGCAGACCCAGTCGCTGTTGAACTGGTCGATAAAGTCGCGCATCTCGATCGGGCTGAGCAGGAACTTGTTCCAGACGTTCTCGATCGCGAGGGCGACGCGGCACTTCTCGGCCACGGGCAGCAGGTCGCGAATGGACGCGATGGCGTTTTCGATGGCCACGTCGTAGGGGGTGTTGTCGTCGACGACACCGGGGACGGTGAGGAGCTTATCCACGCCGAGCCACTGGCCGATCTGCAGCGCCTTGGAGACCAGTTCTTTGCCCTTTTCGCGTACGGCCTTGTCGGTCGAGGTGAGCGGGTTGCCCCAGCCCAGGCCGGACGCGACGCTGCACAACTCGATGCCGACCGTGTCGGCGTGGCGCCGGACCGCGATTGTTTCCGCTTCGGTCGAGTTGATGGGGAAGACATCCTTCTCGCCGACGCACACTTCAAATGCTTCGTAGCCCAACTGCCTGGCCAGGGAAATGGCTTCGAGGACGGTCATTTCCGCGGGAAAGGCCCACTGGTTGATGGCGGTTTTCAAGGTCGTTCCTCCTGCCTGGTTCGGTACGCTCCGCAAACATAAGCTGCTCATTATACGCAGACGTTGCCCGCCTCTCCATGCCAACCGTCTTGGCTCCTCTTGGGTGGCACCTTCAAGCCGCGTGACGCAGTCGCGTGGCCTGTGGGTGGGGTAAGGGGGATACGTTGGCTTTGGTGTGAGCCCTCACCCCGACCCTCTCCCAGGGGGAGAGGGAGGAAGACACCCAAGAGCCCCACATTTTCACGAACTCCACCGTCCGCTTTGGTTTTTCGGGGCCGGCGAGGCGTTCAGCGTTGAGGTGGTAGATCTTTTCGAGGACTTCCTCCGGGAGGCCGAGGTTGTTGAGAAATTCCTGGTGGGCGTTGTCGAAATAGTCGCGGGCGTAGAGCAGGCGGTCCTGAAATTCGAGGAGGAAGTCCTTGCCGAATTCGGGGTCGCGCTTGAAGGCATTCAGGCCGGAGCCTGCGGAGAGGTCCGCATGGAGATTGGGGAGTTCGCGGAACATGGCCACGAGCTTGCCGCCGGGGATGACTTTGCCTTTGGGATAGGGTTCCTTGTCAAATTGATCGTCGCCGGAGATGTGGGCCCAGAAGCCGGGGGCGTGGCCGAGAAAGTTGGTTTCCGGGCAGGCGCGGACAGCGCGCTCGAAGGCCTCGATAGGTCCGCCGTACCACCAGTTCGGGCGGGGGTACTTGTGGCCGGTGTCGAATTCGTAATCGAGGTGGACGGTGACGGGCAGGCCTTTCTCGCCGCAGAAACGGTATAGGCGTAGGGCGTCGGGGTTGTCGTACATCATCCGCAACTTAAGTTCGCCGCAAACGCGCACGCCGTAGACTTCGATGGCGCCCTCGAGCATGTCAATGGCTTCGGAACGACGAGGGTCGGGCGCGTAGCCGAGGATGAAGCGATCCGGGTGGCTCTGGAAGTAGTGCAGGCAGCGCGCAAACGGCACGGGACCGACGCCGGGTGGATGCGGACAGAATTTGTAGTAGACGGGATCGAATTCGTCGGGCGGGGCTTCCCAGCTCAGGAGCCAGGTCTTGTCGATGCCGTAGCGGTCCATGTTCGCGAGGAATTCACCCAGGTCATGGCCGTGCCAATCGGGGTGATTGTGGGCATCGATGATCATCGGGTTCTCCGGGGCGCTAATGTTCGAAGAGGGGCTTTGGTTTTCCGCGGGGGGCGAAGACGCGGAGGATGCGTTGGCGGACAAGTTCGGTGGTGGCTTCGGGGTCGTCGCCGACGGGGATTTGGGCGCCGGCCATGAGGCGATGGCCTCCGCCGAGGCCGATGTCCTCGACCACGAGTCGCACGCGGTTGGCGATGTGAGTGCGGCCGTCCAGGGTGCGCACACTGAGATGGATGGTGTTGCCGCAGCGGCCGTAGCACACGGAGACTTTCGCGCCGCGCAGGCGCAACAGCAGGTCGGCCACCTCGGCCATCATCTCGGGGAAACACTCCGTGGCGATGTGCGCGATGACGGTTTCGCCGGCGACCACGGTGTCTTCGAGGGCCGCATGAAGCATTTTGAAATAGTCGGCCGGAACGGGCGCGCGGCGGATGCGGGCGAGCTTGGTCCGGTCGGCCAACTGGAAGAGGGTCTGGAATGCGGCCACGTCGGCGTGTGACGCCTGGCGGCCCAGTTCCTGGGTGTCCGAGAGAATGCCGTAGAACAGGGCCGTGGCGAGGTCGGCGTCGATCTCGATGCGCGCCGCCAGGAGGTACTCGTAGAGGATAGTCGCCGTGGCGCCGTAGTGGGGCCGGACGTCGGCCACCTCGGCCTTCCAGGATTTCTGGTTGGCGACGGTATGGTGGTCGATGACGACCTGGATGGTACGGCTTTTCACGCAGACGTTGTTGCCGCTGTAGGGCTGCGTGTCGACGAGGCAAAGGATTGCGTATTCGGATAAATCGCGCGGGGTGACGTGCTCGGCCTCGACGTGCAACAGTTCGAGCATCGCGGCGTTCTCGGCGCGGCCCACGGTGCCGCCGTAGCCGATGGACACGCGCTTGCCCAGCTTGCGATGGATGAGCGTTGCGAAGGCCATGGCGCTCGCGATGCTGTCGGGATCGGGGTTGTCCTGCATAAGCGCCAGGATGCGGCCTTCGCGCCCGCAGACGCGGAGGATGGCTCCCAGGCTGGTTATGGACCACTCGAGATCGTATTCCAAGGGCCTGATCCCGTTCCGCAGGCGGCGCGCTTACACGTTGAACCGGAAAAGCACGATGTCGCCGTCCTGCATGATGTATTCCTTGCCTTCGAGACGCATGGCGCCGTGTTCCTTGGCTTTCACCATGGAACCGTGTTTCAGGAAATCGTCGTACGAGGTTATTTCGGCGCGAATGAACCCGCGCTGAATGTCGGAGTGGATGACGCCGGCCGAGTCGACCGCTTTCGTGCCCTTGCGGATGGTCCAGGCGCGCACTTCGGGTTCGCCGGCGGTGAGGAAGCTCATCAGGCCGAGCATGTCGTAGGCGGCCTGAAGGAACTGCGTGCGGGATTCCTCGCCGAGACCAAGCTCTTCGCGGAACGCGGCGCGTTCCTCGGGCGGGAGCTGGGTAACTTCCATTTCCATCGTGCCGCAGAACGCGATGAGGATGAGGCCGTGTTCTTTCGCATGGGCTTCGAGGCCGCCGGGATCGGGCTTGCCGATGGATTCTTCGCCATAGTTCGACAACAGCAGCATCGGCTTGCGCGACAGGAAGCCGAAGCCGAGGATTTCCTTTTCGTCCTGCGGGTTGAGCTCGAGCGTGCGCAGGGGTGCGCCGTTTTCGAGGTGTTCGCGGCAGCGTTCGAGCACTTTGTGTTCGGCGTTGTCCTTGTGGTGCTCTTTGATCAGGCGCTCGATGCGCTTCTCGATGACGATGAGGTCGGTGAGGAGCAATTCTTCGTCGAGGGCTTTCACGTCGCCGACGGGATCGACGCGGTCGAGCGGGTGCATGACGTTTTCGTTGTCGAACGCGCGCACCACGTGCACGAGGGCGTCCACGTTCTTGAGGGTCGCGAGCGCGGCGCTGTCGAGGGCCTTGTCCGAGGAGCCTTCGCCGGGGGCAATGTCCAGGAACTCGACTTCGGCATAGGTCTTCTTCTTGGGGTTGAAGAACTCGGACAGCTTGTCGACGCGTTCGTCGGGCACCTTGATGACGGCCACGTTCGCCTCGCGCGCGCCGAAGGCCCCCACGGCGGCCTTGGAGCCCGTGAGGGAATTGAAGATGGTCGTCTTGCCCGAGCGCGCGAAACCGATAATGCCGACTTTCATGACTGCCTTTCCGTAGTGAAACCCCTGTGAAATGATGCGCGCATGGTACCACCCAGGGGCGGGAACATTAAAGAAAGAGAAAACTTCGACAGGATTAACAGGATTCTGGTGGATGAACAGGATGAAGAAACTGCAAGATCACCACAAAGACTCAAAGCCACCAAGAACCGCAAGAGAACTGCAACCACGAATGGGACGAATTGGACGAATGGTGGGGGTATTGCCCGAACGTAGAGGCAGGCAGAGAACGGAAAACGGGGACTGTTACACTTTTGGCAAGCGTCCGACTTCCCGCGAAGCCCCCAGTTCGCCTTTGCCCACACAGTCAACCAGCCCCGATGACCAAAAGTGGAAACTGTACCCGCTTTCCGGCAAAGGGAATGAGAAGTATGAGAGTAATGGGAGGCATGGGAGTGATGAAACGACCCTTCCCGTCTTGGTCCATACAGTCCATCTCGTCCATAGGGTCCATCGGCTTTGGTGGAAAGCGGGAACAGTTTCCACTTTTGGTCATCGGGGCTGGTTGACGGTGAGGGCAAAGGCGAGGTGGGGGCTTCGCAGGAAGTTGGACGCTAGCCAAAAGTGGAACAGTCCCCGTTTTCCGTTTTCTGCCTGCCTCAACGTTCGGGCAATACCCACGCCATTCGTTCCATTTGTGGTTGTAGTTTTTTGCGGTTCTTGGTGGCTTTGAGCCTTGGTGGTGATCTAGCTTCTTTCTCTGGGCTACCAATTCACGATGAGGGCTTCAGGGATCTTGCCTCGGCGGTCGGCTTTGCTGTTTACGCGGCGGGTGGCATCGACGGCGTCGATGCGGAAGTCGGCGTAGAGGTCGCGGACGAAGTCGGTCATGGAGTTGGATAGAATGGCTTTTACGCCGCGTTCGGCGAGTTCGCGGAAGACCTGGGCGAGGTGGCGCTGGTGTTCCTCGCCGAAGCCGCCCTTGGCGTAGGCGGTGAAGGAGGAGGTTTTCGAGACGGGATGGTAGGGCGGATCAAAGTAGACGAGGTCGCCGGGCTTCGCGCGGTCGAGCACGGTCTCGAAGGGGCGGCACTCGATGTCGGCTTTGCGCAGGGCCGAGGCGACAGCGCGCAGGTTCGGGGCGTCGCAGATGCGCGGATTGTCGTAGCGGCCCATGGGGACGTTGAACCGGCCGGAGCTGTTCTCGCGGTAGAGGCCGTTGAAGCAGGTGCGGTTCAGGTAAATGATTCGGGCGGCGCGTTCAGGGAGGGTTTTGGGAACGATGACTCGGGTTGCATAGTAATGATCCTGTGAATGCTGGAGGGCATGTGTCTCCAGCAATGCTACGACCTCTTCGACGCTCTGGCGCAGCCCAAGGTACGCTTCGATCAGATTCGCATTGCTGTCGGAAAGGAGCGCTTTCTTCTTGAGCTTCCCAGTTGCGCAAAGCTCGAAAAATAGAGCTGCGCCACCCACAAACGGTTCATGATACCGCCCAAAAGAGCCCGCGGCATCGACGCGCTTAACCAACTCTGCCAGTAGCTGCCCTTTTCCTCCAGCCCACTTTAGAAACGGGCGTGGCGCAGGGTCTATCGTGGTGCGTTTTGTCATAGCCCGAAGTACAACTTGATCCATTCTTCCAAATCTATAAGCTCGACCGCCAGTCCTGATGAATGCAAGTAAGATTTCATATTCTCAGAAAAGCCTGGACCAGAAAATACTACAATTCCTCTAATAGGCCAAGCGGCAATGTCTTTGAGTACGGCAGGAAGCTTCTCTTCAGCCGTTCCGGGGACAGATTGATACTTGCACTCTATGCCGAGGGTCTTTCTTGTGCTGGGATCCTTCAGGACCACGTCTATTCTTCTTTTTGCTCCCCAAATCCGTCTTCCTACAGGAACTTCAGTCCGAACTTCCAGGCCAAGATTTTCAGCAATCTTGCATGTTTCACACTGAAGCGTCTTGCCTGTCGCATTCGCCGTGTCTCTCCCTGCCATCCCCTATTTCCCCTTGTGCCCGGTTTGCTCCTACTTCAATGAAGGATCGTGTGCCGCCTTTCCTACGCAAGCGGCACGATCTCGTCGATCTGGCGGATTTCTTCTTCCGAGAAGGATATGTTCTTCAGGGCGTCGACGCAGTCGATGACCTGTTCGGGCGTGCGCGCGCCGATGAGCGAGCTGGTGACGCGCGGGTCGCGCAGGGTCCACGCGATCGCCATCTGCGCCATGGTTTGCCCGCGCGCCTCGGCGAGCTTCGACAACTGCCGCACGCGCTCGATCATGTCGGGCGTCACCTGGTTTTCCTGCAGGAAGCCGTCGGGGTCGGCGGCGCGCGAGTTCTTCGGGATCGGGTTCTTGGGGTCGAGGTACTTCGAGGTCAGGCGGCCCTGGGCGAGCGGCGAAAAGACAATTACGCCCACGCCGTACTGGTCGACGTGCGGCAGCAGCGTTTTCTCGATGTCACGGCCGAGCATGTTGTAGAAGGGTTGGTTGATGACGATCGGCGACCAGTCGTGGCTCTTGACGATCTCCATGCTGCGCACGAAATGGGGTCCCGCGTAGCTGCTGACGCCGGCGTAGAGCGCCTTGCCCTGCTTCACGATGAGGTCGAGCGCGCCAAGGGTCTCTTCCAGCGGCGTGCAGGGGTCGGGCCGGTGCGAATAGAAGATGTCGACGTAGTCGAGGCCAAGCCGCTTGAGCGACTGGTCGAGGCTCGCCACGAGGTACTTCTTGCTGCCCCATTCGCCGTAGGGCCCGGGCCACATGCGGTAGCCGGCCTTGGTCGAGATGATCAGTTCGTCGCGGTGATAGGCGAAGTCTTCCTTCAGGATTCGCCCCGTGCGTTCCTCGGCGCTGCCCGGCTCGGGACCGTAGTTGTTGGCGAGGTCAAAGTGGGTCACGCCCAGGTCAAAGGCCGTGCGCATCATGGCGCGCGCGGTGTCGTGGTCGGCGCGGGTGCCGAAGTTGTGCCACATGCCCAGGGACACCGCCGGCAGCATCAGGCCGCTGCGCCCGCTGCGGCGGTACTGCATGCTCTCGTATCGATCGGGTTTGAAGGTCATGGTCAGTCTCCTTCCGTTTGCAGAGGAGCATAGCAGGATATGGGAAGGCGGGCAAAGAAGAACAGGAAGAGTTTTAGACTATGGAATTTGGATTTGGGTACATCCCGAACGAACCTGACAGGTATGCCACCTCCAAACTTGTTAGGGGGTGCTTAATGAAATGCCAAGAGCCTCCCCCCCCTACCCCCCCCGCATGGGGGGGGGG
>JAVEWL010000007.1:0-25245 GCA_034004565.1 FCB group bacterium
CCATGGGTCTTATGGGAAGTATGAGAAGCATGGGAGGTATGGGAAGAATGAAGAGACCGATTCGGCCCCAGCACCGCAGGCAACCCCGATTCCATTCGTGTGATTCGTCTTATTCGTGGTTGTGATGTTCTTGCAGTTCTTCGGGCCTTGGTGGTGGCCGGTTGTCCCGGTCGCAGCCGGCAGTTGGCGGCGATCCGTCTATGCTACAGCTCAATCCAATACCGGTTGATGACCTTCCCGCTTTGCGGATCGGTCACGGCGTCCTCGAAGCGTCCGCCGTTGCGTTCGATGACACGAATGGACCGTGCATTATCGGGCGTCGTCGTGAGCAGCGCCCGAGGTTCGCCCAGCATCCGCAATTCCTCGAGCGCGAGTTGCAGCGCTTCCGTCGCATAGCCCTTGCCTCGCCAATCGCGCCGGATGAAATACCCGATGTGGCCGCCGTGAATGCGCAGGCTGTCGTTCAGGCAATGCCGCATCCGCACCATGCCCACGGCTATGCCTTCGTCGCCGAGGACCCAAAAGATCGTCTGCGGCACCAGCCCCGGCGCCAGCTTCTCGGGATCGGGCATCTCCACGCATTGACGGAGGTATTCTTCGAGCGTGGCCCTGCCTGAAGGCACGGACGTCCCCCCAAACCCGTTCTCGCCACCCCCGAGTTCCGTTAGCATCTCCAATAGCCCCGCGGGAGGAATCAACGACGCCGCTTCGAGTTTGATCATCTCCAATCCCCAATATGCCACCCCCAGGGAAAAGTATGAGGGCGCATCCACGGGTTTTTGTTGGAGGTCAGGCTCTCCAGTGGTCTATCCACCGTATCGTTGGCCTTCAATCGAAAATCTAAAATCCACAATCCAAAATGCAATGACCTCTCATTTCACGATGGAAGAACTTCTAGAACCCGTCGCGTCCCCGGCGGCCGCGGTCCCCGCCCCACGACATCATCGGCGAACGGAAGAAGGGGCTGTCCTGCGTCTCGCGCAGGGAGTTCATGAACGCTTCCTGTTTCTGCGGATCCGTGATGCCGTTCTGGGCCGCCACCTGCCGCAGCATGTGGTCCTGCTGTTCCTGAACGAGGTTGGACACGTTCGATCGCACCTGCTGGAATTCTTCCTGCAACTGCGTCCGCTCGTCCGGGTCCGCGCTGTCGCGCATGCGCTGCATCACGTCCATCATATAGGTTGACTGGTCGCGCAGCGTGGCGAGGCGCTGCTGCACGGCCGGGTCGTTGGTCTTCGCGGTCTCCGCTTCGTAATACTCCTGCATGCGCTCGTTCATGCGTTGCGAAAAGTCCAAGCGCATGGATGGAGGCCGCTCCGTTAACGTCTCCGGCGGCAGCGGATTGCCGTCGGGACCGCGCGGCACGCCTTCCATCGGATCCACGCCGTCGCGCGGCGCACGCAGTGGCGCGGGCGGAGGCGGTGGCATGTCTTCGCCGAGCGCTTCCTCGGCGGAAGCCTCCGCCATCGACGCCGAAAGGCCGCCGTCGCCGGCCATCTGCTCAAACGCCGCCTGGACCTTCTCGAGTTCGGTGTTGCGCGCGGCGAGCGTTTTTTCCGCGGCCGCCGCGATCTGCGTCAGTTCGGCAAGCTGTTTCCGCGTCTTGTCGAGCTCCTGCGCGGCCTGCGCGTTCTTCTGTTGCGTATCCGTCAACTGCGAACCGAGTTGCTGGCGCGCAAAAACGCCGCCCCCCAACGCCCCGACGGCCAACGCCACGACCACCACGATACCCAGTTTGACGCTGTTCATGGTCTCAGTCCCTTACGAGTTTGAAAATGTCGCCCGCTCACTATCGTGGCATTCGCCGTCTCCCGAATCAACTCTCCCACCCCATCCATTCACAATTCATCATTCAGTAATGCTCTAGCCCAATGCCGGAGAGGTTTTGTCCGGGTGGCTCCTTCATGCCGCGGTCCTCCGTCACGCGGCTTGAAGGTGCCACCCGGACAAAAGCTCTCCGGCATGCGGCTAGAGCGTCATCTAATTCATAATTCAGAACTCATCATTCATAATTCAGAATTTCCCCCGCACTTGCCCAAGCGCTTGCCGCACGTCATAATCCCCGCATGCTGAGTCCGGAAGAATGGAGCGCCGTCGGGTTGAGCCTGCGCGTGTCGGCATGGGCCGTGGTACTGGGCCTGCCGCCGGCCGTCGCGGTCGCATACGCGTTGGCCCGCGGCTCGCTCCGAACACGCTGGGCACTCGACACCTTCGTCAACCTCCCCCTCGTTCTGCCGCCCGTCGTCACCGGCTACCTGTTGCTCGTGCTTCTCGGACGCCACGGCCCTCTCGGCGCATTCGTCTACAATACCTTCGGCCTGCGCATCGCCTTCACCTGGCAGGCCGCCGCGATCGCCGCCGGCGTCGTCGGTTTCCCGCTGATGGTCCGTGCCATCCGGCTTGCATTCCAAACCGTCGATCCGCGCCTGGAAGCCGCCGCGCGCAGCCTCGGCGCAAGCCCCATTAACGCCTTTTTCACCGTCACACTCCCCCTGTCCACGCGCGGGATCGTCGCCGGCGCCGTGCTGGGCTTTGCCCGCGGCCTCGGCGAATTCGGCGCCACCATCGTCGTGGCCGGCAACATCCCCGGCATTACGCAGACCCTGCCTCTCGCCATCTACTCCCGCATCCAGCACCCCGGCGGCATCGCGGGGAGTTGGCGTTTGGTGGCCTTGTCCGTCGCGCTGGCCTGCCTCGCGCTTGCCGCCGGCGAGTGGCTCGAACACCGGGAGCGGCGACGTCATGCTTAGCTTCCGCATCCGCCACAATTACCCCGGCGGCTTCACGCTCGACCTCGACTTTCGCGCCGAGCGAAGGGTCACCGCCTTATTCGGCTCTTCGGGCAGCGGCAAGACCAGTGTCATCGAAATGCTCGCGGGCCTGCGCACGCCCCAACACGGCAGCATCACACTCGACGGCCGCACCCTGTACGATTCCGCCCGGCGCATCAACCTGCCCCCGCAGCGGCGCGGCATCGGCGTCGTGTTTCAAGACGGTCTCCTTTTTCCGCACCTCACCGTCGAGGACAACCTGCGCTTCGGCGCCAAGCGACGCCGCGGCGCCCGGCCCATCGCGTTCGAACGCGTCATCCAAGTGCTCGAGCTCGCTCCCTTGCTGCGGCGCTTCCCCCGCACCCTGTCCGGCGGCGAAGCCCAGCGCGTCGCGTTGGGCCGCGCGCTCCTGAGCGGACCCGAACTCCTCCTGCTCGACGAACCCCTCGCCGCGCTCGACGAGGCGCTCAAGCACCGCATTCTTACCTACCTCGAACGCGTGATTGGCGAGTGGGGCATTCCCGTGTTCTTTGTGAGCCATGCCCAGGCCGAAGTGCGCCGCCTCGCCGAATGGGTGGTCGTCCTGAACGCGGGAAGCATCATTGCCCAGGGCGCGCCCGGCGATGCCCTCGCGCAACCCGCACTCCTCGCCCGCCACGACCGCAGCGGTCCCATGAACCTCGTGCGTATCGACGAAATCCGGCAGGAACGCGATTGGTGGCTCGGGCGCATCGGCGACCAGTTCCTGCGCCTGCCGCCCCTCGCTCAAGCGCCCAGCGCGCCGCTCTTCGTCGAGTTCCCTCCCGCCGCCGTGCTGCTCAGCGGCCACGACATCGCCGACATCAGCGCCCGCAACCACCTCGCCGGCGCCGTCCGCAACGTCGTCGAAATCGCTCAAACCATCTACGTCGCCATCGACATCGGCCAGCCCATCTGGGCCATCGTCACCCCCGAAGCCGCCCGCGAACTCGCCCTCGAACCCGGCCGCCCCGTCACCTGCCTCATCAAGACCCACAGCCTGCGGATGACCGAATGAGTCGCCGCCTTGTCCACAAGGCATACCGCCTGCACCTCGGGCAACACTTCCGTAAGCGGTTACGAAATGTTTTGGATGCCTGCCCCGATTCGGTTTAAGATAAGATTAGGTGAAGGGAAACCGGTCCAAACGGGGTCCAACCCCGTGAGGAATCGATTTACGCTTTACACAAAGGAAGCGATTGTTTATTCGCAGAGGTAAAGGCCACGCCGCCGTATAGCGATACCCGGGGCCTTGAACTGTTCTCCAGTTCCACACCCGTGGCGGGGTTCCGGCCGTGACGGAACGCATAGCCGGGGGCGGAGGGGCGCGTGAGATGATAAACGGCATGCCGCATTGGTCAAAGCGCTACGCCTGGGCTCCGATCACCGTGGCGGCCGCGACCCTGGTGGTGTACTCCGGCCCCGACATTCTCCGGGCCGAAGGCATGGGCTTTGCCTATCTTGCGGCCGTCTTCGCCACCACCGTTTTCGCCGGCCTGGGACCCGGCTTGGCGGCCGCCGTGCTTTCGCTGGTGGCGGCAAACGCGTTCTTCTTGCTCCCTCGCCCCGGCGAGCTTTCCGTCAGCAGCATCACCGGTCAACTCGTCTTCTTCCTCGTTTGCGTCATTGTCATCTCCGCCGTGGTCCTGCTGCGGCGCGCCCGTTCCGCCCTGGGCAGCAGCGAAAAGCGCTTCCGCACGGCCCAGGAACTCTCGCTCGACGCCTTCACGGTGCTCAAAGCCGTGCGCGACCCATCCGGGACCATCGTGGACTTCGTATGGACCTACGCCAATCCCGCCGCCGAACGCCTGCTCGGCCGCACGGACCTCGTCGGCAGGCGCCTGCTCGAAACCCTTCCCGGCAATCGCGAGAACGAAGCCCTTTTCAGGCGCTACGTGGCCGTGACGCAATCGGCCGAGCCACAGGATGACGAACTGTATTACAACGCCGACGGCATCGAGGGCTGGTTCCGGAACATGGCGGTAAAGCTCGACGACGGCGTGGCCGTTTCCTTCTCCGACATCACGCCCCGCAAGCGGGCCGAAGCCGAACTGCAAGAGTTGAACCGCACCCTCGAGCAACGTGTTCTCGAACGCACCGCCGCGCTCGAACGTTCCCAGGAGGCCCTGCGCCAGTCCGAACGGCTGGCCGCCATCGGCGAGATGATTACGGGCATCTCCCACGAATCGCGCAATGCCCTCCAGCGCTCGCTCGCCTGCGTCCAGATGCTCGACCGGCGACTCAAGGCTCAGCCCGAGAATCAGCGCCTCGTATCGGAGATCCGCGCGGCACACGACGAGCTTCTGCGCGTCTATTCGGGCGTCGTGGCCTATGCCCGGCCCATTTCCCTGACTGTTGTCCCCATCAACATCGCCGAGGTGTGGCGAAGGGCGTGGACCAAGCTCGTGCCCGACGGCGCGAGGGCCGAGTTGCGCGAAGACGTCGACGATTCCCTGGCGCAGTGCGAGGCGGATCCCCTCATTCTCGAACAGGTCTTCCACAACATCTTCGACAACGCGCTGAACGCCGCGACGGATAAGCCTCAAATGCGGATAAGCCTGGACCCAGGCATGCTCGGAGAGGCCCCAAGCGTGCGCGTGCACCTGCGCGACGGCGGTCCCGGCGTATCCCCCGAAATCCTGACCCGCATCCTCGATCCCTTCGTCACCAACAAGACCAAGGGCACCGGCCTGGGCCTCGCCGTCGTCAAACGCGTTGTGGAAGCCCATGGCGGCACCGTCGAGATCCCCCCCCAAGACGGCGCGGGCTTCGAAGTCGTTATCGAACTTCCCCGCCGCCACCCTGACTGTCACTCCCTGGAATCCATGTGATCGCCCCAATTGCGCTCGATTGCTCATAATTCATGGTTCTGTCAACTAAACCACTCTTGTTCCGCAGTAAACGCACACCCTGTTGACCAACCTATTGACAATAGTCTTCACTTGCCGTAGCGTAACCCAAGGGTTTTCGGGTCTCTTGTCATGGATGCGGTTCCGCGCCCTCACCGGAGGGTGGCATGAGCCTCGTCGCGCGGAACAGGGAGGTGGTGTAATGCGAAATTGGACCCAGGTCGCAAGTACTGTCCTGATTGTTTTGACACTGAGCGGAAGCGTCCATGCGCAAAACATCGTCTACGCCGATGCCCACGGAACGCGCATTCTGCTTTCGGAGAAGAACCTCGGTCAATTTGCCGCTCCGGCCGCGCCCGGCAAGACGCTCATGGCCGGAAGCCTTGCCTGGAACATCACCTATCAAGACGTTTCGTCGAACAACAACATCGGCTTCGACGACCCCGTCAATGGCGCGGCGCGCCGTGCCACCGCCGAAGCGGTCATGCAATACATCGGCGAGGCCCTCAATCTCGGGGTGAGCCGCTCTGTAGATATCTCGTTCAAAGTATCGCAGATGGACAGCGGAGATGAACTGGCTTCGGCGGGGACCTTTTGGAACACCACCCCCAGCCGGTTTGACAACGGATTCGCATTCCAGCACATCACGACCGGTACCGATCCTGCCCCCTTGAAAGAGGACATCTATTGCACCGTCGACTTTGGGTATCCCTGGAACGAAGATCATACGCAGGATCCCACCCCGAGCGAGTTCGACCTTTTCAGCGTCCTGCTTCACGAAATGACCCATGGCATCGGTCTTCTCTCACTCTCCGACGGCCTCGGTCGAGGAATTGGCCCCACCGGAGAAGTCAGTACCAACCCGGGCGTGTACACGAAGTGGGACCAGCTCATGCGATACGGCGCCAATTCCGTCTGCTGGAACGCTTCAACCACCACCTTGCTGGTGCCCACCAGCGCGTTTATCAGCGACAACCTGTTCTTCAGCGGCGCCAACGCGACCGCGGCCTACGGCAGCCGGCCGCCCATTTACGCTCCCTCGTCATATATCGAAGGCAGCAGCCTGGCCCACTTCAAGACGGGCGTTGTAGACTCGGTGATGCAGCATGCCATCGGCATTGGCGTCGTGCAGCGCGAATATACCGCCGTTGACATCGCCGCCCTCAAAGACATCGGCTACACCAATGCCATCGCTCCGGTCACCGTTTCAATCAACACCAGCAGCGGCGGCCACTACGTGGAAGGGCAAGCCATTACACTGACCGCCACCGCCTCCGGCGCCACCGGCTACCAGTGGTATCACAATAACCAGGCCATCCCCAGCGCCAATCAATCGGCCTACTCCATCTCCTCCGCCACCACGGGCGACTCCGGCACCTACTACTGCGAAGTCACCACAACCACGCACGGCGTCGTCACCTCACCGACCGTGGACGTGGTGGTTCACGCCCCGGCCGACTTGCCCGCCGGCGGATTCACGGCGCTGGCCATTCTCATTCTGACCCTGACCGCCGCAGCCGCCACGCTGGCGTTCCGTCCGCCCCGCGCAAGCGCCGGGTAACGCATATCGAGACGCTCCCACCGCACCCCTGAACCCCGTTCAGGGGTGCGTGCTTCATCGAGCAGCGAGTGGCGCAAAGGACAGTAACGACGGCCGGCAGTCTCGGACTTCCCTCACTCTACCCCTCTCCCCAGGGAGCTGGTTGTACTACACATCTCGACAGCGCGCCAAGGGCGGTTTTCAACCACGAAGTTGTGGCCTGTGAATAGCTTCGGGTGCAGGCGCGCCCGTCCCCCCCCTTGGCCTGCGCCGCAGGTCTTCAACCCCTTGCGGGGTCGACGATCTGCGGCGCGGGGATTGAGATGTGTAGTACAACCAGCCCCAGGGAGAGGGAACAAGACTCCGGCCGGATGTAGCGCTGTGGTTGTTAACCAAGTCAGGCGACCCACTCCCCCAGCGGGCTCCCTCTCCCGCTGGGAGAGGGGCGGGGTGAGGGCTTCCGTCCAATGCTGCACGTTATTCATCACGCTGCCTTTGCCCGCATGAGTTGCGGCGAGCGCGGCGAAGCAGCCTCTTCGCCGGAAAGCAGGGTCAGTTTCCATTTTCCGGCGTGGGCGTGTCGAGGCCGGTGGCGCTCCGGGCAGCGTGAGGCTGTAGCGTCGACACTCGCGGCTATGGAAAATGGAACAGACCCTGTTTTCCGGTGTCTTCCCTCAACTCGTAATCTTATTCGGTCTATTCCGCGGTGCGAACGCGGAAGGACAAAGCGGCTTTCCCGAATGCGCCGAAGTCTCCCATTACGCGAACGCGTTCGTCCTTTGCGTTTGCAGGCGTGCGCAGGCGCAAATCCACGCGCGCACGCTCCATCGGCGCGACCTCGACCTCCTTCCCCGAGGGGGCAACGCTCCAGCCCTCAGGCAACTCCCCGAACGCAAGCGCGCCCTTCGCCGGTGCGCTGCCGAAGTTGTAGACGTACACGCGGAACGCGGTCTCCGAAGCCGGTGCCGCTTGGCAATCGTGCTCCTGCGTCCACCCTTCCGTGCGACCCGAAACCTGTGCCTGGGGCCACTGCAATTGCAGCACAACGTTCGCAGGCGCACCTTCGCGATACGCCGAGGCCGCGGGCTTCGCGAGCGTCAGCTTGTCCGCTTCGCCCTTCGGTAACACGAGGTACACCGCCGCCGAGCACAACTCCTCAGGCGTCCCCGCGAGCGGCCGGCCCAGGTAATCGAACGCCGCTTCTACTCGCATGCCTTCCGGCAATGCCCACGCGGCCTTCGCGCGTCCGCGTTGCGGCCAGTCAACCTGCTCTTCAATCCACGCCACCAACACGTCGCGCTCAGGTCCCCGGAACGCGACGGCATACGCATTCGGCTGCCCCTCGACATTCCACCGCCCCAGGCAGCGCGCATCCGCCAGCAACCGCCCCGCCGCGGCAAGCGCGACATACGACGGGCGCGGGGTCAGATCCTTGCGCAACAGTCCAAACTGCGTGCGGTTTTCCATGTAATGCCCCAGCACGAAGTGATAATGCCGAGACGCGCCCGCGTACAGGCTGCTCGCTACTTCCTGCGCGACCAACTCCGCTTTGAGCACATTGTTTTCCGGCGACAGATCGCCCGCGGCCGAGCCCGCTTCCGCCTCGATGCCGCGATCGCACTCCGTCACCCAGATCGGGCGTCCGCAGGCGGCCTCGCGCGCGGGCCCCCACAACGTCTCGTATGCGTGCGGCCAATCGTACGAGTGGAGGTTGTACGTGTCGTAATACGGCCAGGTTTCGTTGGCGAGAATGCCGTTCACCAGGGATTGTGAGTTGATACCGCCCAACGGATTCCAGCCCACCGTCACCGCCGGGTCGCCCGCCTTGAACCCCAGGAACGCCGCCTTCTGATACGCGCACAACCCGTCGATGGTCCACCCGCCGAAGTTCGCCGCGTTGCCCTCGTTCCACGGTTCCCACGCCGACACCTTCCCCGAGAACCGCGCCGCCATCGCCTTGCAGAAGGCGTAGACCTGCCGCAGATCGGGACAGCGCGGATCGCCGTCCGGCGCGCTTTCCATGACCCACTTCGGCAGCGTATGAAACACTTGCAGCACCTGCAACCCTTCGCGCGCCTGCATTGCCGCCGCCGCGTCGTATTTCGTTTCGGGGACGAACGTGCCGGGACCGGTCTGCATCTCGCGCCAGTGGATTCGGTCGCGAATCCAATTCACGCCCGCCAACGCGGCCAGCCGCGCCAGTGTTGCGCGCTCCGCCTCGTCCTCCGACAGCCACGACAATGCCGCGTCCACGCAGATCGGCGAATCTTCCGGGATGGGCGCCTTCAAGCGCTCCAATACCGCCGCCGTGGTCCACCCCGCGGCGGCGCCATCCCCGTTCAGAAACTCGATCCGGTACCAACCGACAGGGAGCGTCCCCAGGGTTGTGCGCAAAGGGCCGCCGGTCGAATCCAACGGCCCCGAACCGGCGACTTTGCCGCGTTCGTCAAGCGCCCGCCAGCTCACGCCCTCGGGCGCGGAGACTGTCACGGCCTCGCCCGCGAGGAAGACGTTGCCGGGATGACCTTCCAGCGGCACCGGTATAGCCCTCGATTCCGCCGCGCCACACCACCCGGTTGCAAGCGCAACCAGGGCGCTCGCGACCACCGCCGTCCAACGCGACGCACGTTCCCGCATTGCTATCCCTCCCGGCTTGAGGCATGTGAAGGAAGCCGCACACCGTGCGCGACTTGGGCGCAGTATAAACCAGGCGCCGCGTTCGCGCCCGCTCTTTGCTGTTTGCAGGACCGGCTTGGGGGGGCAGGCTCATTAAGAAAAAGCAAAGACCCCGAATGGGAATTCGGGGTTACATTGGGCCGCGATACGAGTTCGGAAGTGCTCAAGCGATCTTCGCGGGCGTGCCGATAAAGTGAATGGCCGTCCCTGACTCGGGGGCGGTTGTGGTTTGTTGTTCGGAAGTTCGGGAGAGGCGGTATGAAGTATTCTCTGAAGAAATGCACGGTTGCGGCCCTGTTGATTGCCATTTCGGCGGCGATGGCGGTGGCCAACGAAGAAAGCGCGCCCGTCGGCAAGCCCGGCGCGCACGCGGCGCTTACGCTCCTGCGGGAAGGCAACGCGCGCTTTGCGGAAGGCCAGACGCTCCACGGCCACCAGGACGCCGCGCGCATCAAGCTCGCGTCGCAGGAAGACCAGGGCAAGTACGCCTATGCGACCGTGCTGTCGTGCAGCGATTCGCGGGTGCCCGTCGAGTTGCTGTTTGATACGGGCATCATGGAGGTGTTTGTGGTGCGCGTCGCGGGCAACGTCTGCGACACGGACGAAATCGGCTCGATCGAGTACGGGTTGGGCCACGTGAAGACGCCGCTGCTGGTGGTGCTGGGCCATACGCAGTGCGGGGCGGTGAAGGCCGTGCTGGGCGCCGCCCACGGCGACGTTCACGAGCTCGAAGCGAACATTCCCCCATTGATCGAGAATATCAACGCGCCCGTGAAGCGTGCCATGGCCGAGCATCCCAAGGCCGAGGGCGCGGAGATGGTGGGCCATGCCGTGCGCGAGAACGTGTGGCAGAGCATCGACGATCTCTTCACGCACAGCGCGGCCGTCCGCGAACTGGTGAAGCAGGGAAAGGTGCGCGTGGTGGGCGCGATCTATGCGCTTGAGACGGGCACGGTCGAATGGCTGCCCGAAGAGAAGGTGGCCGAACTGCTCGCGGCGGCGGATGCCAAGGCGCCCGCGACCGCCCCGCCGGCAAAACATTAGAGCAATAGGTCCTTTTGCTTACCCCGTAACCGCCGGGAGGCTGCGGTGGCAGCGAGGACACTCGATCGCACCGCCTTTGAAGTCGGGCGGGATCTTCAGGCGCAGGCCGCAGGGGCAGGACAGGAAGGCATAGCGTTCGGCGCGGCGGATCGCGTCGCCGCCGGTGTGGCGGCGTGCCGCGGGGGTGTCCATGTCGGGCAAGGGTGCCCGGATGGGCACGGCGCCGGCAGCCGCGAGGGCCGACCCGGGCAGTTGTCCGGCGTTCTTGCCGTCGACCTCGCGCCAGGCGCGCTGGTATTCGTTGAATGATGCCGCGCCGGCCATGCCGCGCAGAATGCGAATGCGCTCGAACGTGGGGGGATGCGTGCTGAACCAGCCGGAGCCTTCGCCGCCGCGCGCGCGCATGGGGTTGATGATGTACATGGGGGCGGTGGCGCGATTGGCGGTCGCCACGGGCATGGTATCGTTGGCGAGCACCTCGAGCGCGCCCGCGAGGCCCTCCGGGTAGCGTGTGAGCACGGCCGCGTGGGCATCGGCGAGGTATTCGCGCCGTCGCGAGGCCGCGAGGTACACGAGTTGCGCGAGGAAGGGCGCGAGGATGGCCAGCACGATCGCGAGAATCAACATGATCGCGTTGCCGCCGCCCTTGCGCGAGCGGGAATGGGTATAGCGTCCCGACCGGAACATGCCGCGCAGGAAGGCGTCGGAGATTAGCACGATCGAGCCCACCATCACGCCCACCAGCATCATGAACAGCACGTCGCGGTTGACCACGTGCGACATTTCGTGCGCGATGACCCCCTGGAGCTGGTCGCGGTTGAGGCGTTCGAGCAGGCCCGTGGTGATGGCTACGGCGGAACAGTTCGGCTTGCGTCCCGTGGCGAAGGCGTTCATGGCCGTGTCTTCGATGATGTAGACGTCGGGCATCCTGGGCAGACCCGCGGCGATGCTCATTTCCTCGACGATGTTGAAGAGCCGGGGATGATCCTTGTGCTCGATTCGGCGCGCCCCGCTGACGCTCAGCAGAATGCTGTCGCCCTGAAAGTACGCCGTGAGAGTCATGAAGAACCACACGATGCCGGCGATCATCAGCCCGAACAGACCCGCGCCCGGCTCGACCGATTCGCCGATGGCAAACCCCAACGCGAACAGTAGCGCCGCCACGATGACGATCAGGACTGCCGACTTGCGTTTATTGGCCCGTATCTGTTCCCACATACACCCTCGATTGGCAATCACAACAACGGAACGCTTTCAAACTCCTCTTAGCGGAACTGCCACCCCCAAACTCGTTTGGGGGTGCTTTGAAGCGCTGCGCGTCGCACCTTAAGCACCCCCAAACGAGTTTGGGGGTGGCATGTCCCCAGGGAAATTTTGGGGCTAAATATCCGTGAGGCAGATTCAGAAGCTCACCTTGGGCACGGCGCGTTCGGCGGCGTCTTCGACCTCGAAGAACTCGGCCGGCTGGAAGCGGAAGATGCCGGCGACGATGTTGTTCGGGAACGTTTCGAGCTTGGTGTTGTACTGCATCGTCTGATCGTTGTAGAACTGCCGCGCGAAGCCGATTTTGTTCTCGGTCGAGGCGAGCTCTTCCTGGAGCGCCATGAAATTCTGGCTGGCTTTCAGGTCGGGGTAGTTCTCCATGACGAGGTTGAACTGTCCCAAGGCGCGGGTGAGGGCCGTTTCGGCCTGGGCCGTCTCGGCGACGCCGCGGGCCGAGAGCGCTTGGGCGCGCGCGTTGGTGACGTTCTCGAGGGTCTGCCGCTCGTGGGCGGCGTAGCCCTTGACGGTTTCGAGAAGGTTGGGGATGAGGTCGTGACGGCGTTTCAACTGCACGTCGATCTGCGACCAGGCGTTGCGCACCTGGTTCCGCAGCCGGACAAGGCCGTTGTAGACCCCAATCACGAAGAAGGCGAGAAGCGCAATAATACCCAGCCCAATCCACTTGCCCATTTTGTTGTCCTTTCCGAGGGGTTGGCTCTAGCTCTTCAGCCAGATGCTTCCGGCAATCATGACGAACAGCAGCACCACGGCGCCCAACGCGAACTTGCCCAAACCGCCCATCGTGTACATCAGCAACATGGCTCATTCCCTCACGACATCGTCGTGCCGGACGTATCCGGCGGTTCCTCCGGGAATACTTCCCGCAAATAGAGCACCAGCCGCTCCTCGCAATCGTGCGGGTGGCCGTGCGACAACACCGAGGCCAATTCGCCCCGGTCGAACCACAAGCCGTGGCCGCGCGGACAGCGGTCGTAGGTCACGGGACGGTCGCTCCCGGTCCTGCGTTCTTCCATGCGCGCGGAGCAGTGCGGACAGCGGCGCTTGCTCGCCGCGTTGCAGACGCCCCCGCCGGCGAGAAAGGCTTCGCAGGCCTGCTCGTCGCCGTAGAGCAACTCGAGTTCGCCCGCGTCGACCCAGACCCCGCGGCAGGCGGCGCAGTAGTCCAGCTCGAGTTGCTCGTATTCGAGCACGACGAGGGCTTCTTTGCACGCCGGACAATACATGCCGACCTTTCCTCCTGACCGGGTATCCCGCAACTGCCGCATAATACTACGGGGATTTCCACAGGGGGTTCAACAAGTTGTAACCCCGAATTCCCATTCGGGGTCTTTGAAGTTTAAACGTCGCGCTACGAAGAAAAAGCAAAGTCCCCGAATGGGAATTCGGGGTTACATTAAGAGGAATAGCAGCACAAGGATTATTTGTTTTCCCTTATATGGCAGAGCAAACCGTCAAGCGTCAGGCTAACCTGGGCCAGCGACGCCTTCAAATACCCGCACTGATCGTCATCGTGGCCATTCACCTGGGCGTCCTTCTTGCGCCGTTCACGTTTACCTGGACGGGGCTTATTACGTGCCTGGTCCTGATATTCCTGACGGGCGCGCTGGGAATAACGGTCTGCTACCACCGGCTGCTCACCCACCGAAGTTACAAGACACCCAAGTTCGTGGAATATACGCTCACCGCATTCGGCTGTCTCGCGTTGCAGGGTGGGCCCATCACCTGGGTCGCCACCCACCGCCTGCACCATAAGGAAGCCGACGAGAACCCGGACCCCCACACGCCGCTGGTCAACTTCCTCTGGTCGCACGTGGGCTGGCTGGTGTACACCGACCCCCAGTTGGACCGCTACGACAAGCTGAAGCGCTTTGCCAAAGATCTCGATCGCGACCGCGTCATTCGTTTCTTCCAGAAGACCTTCGTGCCGATGTATATTGCGCTGGCCGTAGCGCTCTTCGTGGTGGGCTACCTCATCAACGGTATGGAACTGGGCCTTTCGCTGCTCGTGTGGGGCACGTTTGTGCGCACCGTGTACGTGTGGCACATCACCTGGCTCGTGAACTCCGCCACGCACCTCTGGGGTTACCGCAACTACCTCACCAAGGACAACAGCCGCAATACGTGGTGGGTGGCAATCTTGAGCTTCGGGGAAGGCTGGCACAACAACCACCATGCCGACCAGCGCGCGGCTCGTCACGGCCACCGCTGGTTCGAGATCGACATCACCTACTGGACCATCCGCGCGATGGAATTCGTAGGCCTCGCCAAAGACGTCGTCCACCCCCGCAAACTCGACCGCATCGGCCAATTCGCCAACGCCACCCCCTGCGACGACGACGCCGGGTAGACACAGGACCTTTGGGCTCCCCTCACCCTTCCCCTCTCCCCAAGGAGAGGGAACAAGACTCCAGCCGGGTGTAGCGCTTGGTTTCTTGCCCAATCACGCGACCCACTCCCCCGACGGGCTCCCTCTCCATCTGGGAGAGGGGCGGGGTGAGGGCTAACTCCAATAGCTTCGCATTCTCTCCGCGACATCTCCTGCGAGTCATTGAGCGTGCAGGGACGCAACCTCTTCGGTCCACGGCTTCACCTCATGAGGTTGCTTCGTCCAGCCTGCGCGCGTTCCTCGCAAAACCTCGGAGGCGAAGGTTCGAGAAGAAGAGCGGAGTTACTGGGATGAGCCCTCACCCCGCCCCTCTCCCAAAGGGAGAGGGAGCCCGTCGGGGGAGGGGCTCGCTTGACTGGGTGAAAATCTGATGGCTGCGCTTGCCGCGGTCTGTGCATGACACCACACGGCGGCGGGAGTATACTGTCGCCTTCGGACTTGCCGGGGGCAGCAGGGGGCTGCGTCGCAGACGCTCGCGCCGCTGACTGTAGTCTGGTCGCGGTGCTGGCGCCGACGATGGTTGCGCGAGTTCAGTCGGGACCGATCTCCATGTGGGGGAAGGCAACATGACGTCAGCAGACGATTCCCTTTCGACAACCCCCCATGTGCTTTCGCCGCTCGCAACCGGTGCGATCATGGCCGGACTCGCCGGGACAATCCTGGGACTGGCCGCTGCGGCTTTCCACATCCAATCCGCCGCATTATTCTTCCTGTGGGGCGCGATGGGCGGGCTGCTCGGATTCTATACGCCCATTCTCGACGGGAAGATGAAGCACCCATTGATGTACGGGGCGGTGTCGTTGGCCCTCTTGGTGGGGAACCTGCTTGTAGCTTGGTTTGCGTTTGATGTTCGTTCAGCGCGCCTCATCTTCGGATTGGTGTTTTTTGCCCTGGTCGCGTTGATACCGTCGTTATTGCGTGGCGGGTGTTGCGCAAGGGCATGTCCGTCTACACATACCTGCTGGTACTCTGGCTGGCCCCCGCCGTGCTCATTCCCACGCTGGGCGCAGGAATCGATTTCCTGGAACACGGGCGGTTCAACCCGGAAAACCTGATCGGGTTTTGCCTGTCGCTACCATTCGGGCCCTGGGCCACGCAATTCGCGAGAGTGTTATCCTTCCCTAACGCGGGCGAGTTCTTTCACCTCCCGACGGCCCTGGCCTTTACCGCCGTGCTGGGGACGGTCGTCTACTTCATCGTGGCCCGGCCCCGCATTGGCGCATATTTGTTGGTGCCTTACGCATGGCTCCTGATTGGATGGTTCACCACCGGCTTCGTTCAACTCGTGAATTGCCTGTTTTAGCGGCGCGCGTCATTACGAATATTGGGGTGAAACCTCGGTTGGTCACACCTATATAGTCATTTCGGAAAACACATGGAGCATCGACGGCGAAGAGGGGAGTGAGATGGAACCGATATCGGTAGACGAACCGAAAGCTCCGGTCAAGTCTGCGCCCCTGAGCACCGGCGCGCTGGCCGCTGGGCTTGCAGGAACAGTGATTGGAAGCATCGCCTGGACATGCCACTATGAATACGCCCCTATGCTTTTCATGTGGACAGCGTTGGCGGGGCTCAGCGGAATGGCGGCGGGGCTTTTGGAGCGAGGAACAAATAAAGCTTCACTGTGTCTTGTGTCGTCGCTGGCCGTATTCACGGGCAACTATGTCGCGTATATGGATACATTTGGCCATGGTGGGAGCTTTGTCATCCTCTTGCCTCTAACTGTCTTGGCACTGATGCCCACGTTTCTGGCTTGGGTGCTGCTGCGAAAAAATGTTTCCGCTCCGAAATGCCTCCTGCCAATTTCTGTGATAACGTTTGTCCCATTTCCAATGGCGATTGCAGGGGCATCGTCCTTGGTCTCATTCAGCGCTTCGGAATCGCTGACGCTCATAGGCTCAGTGTTGCGCGATACCCTATTGATTGCATTAGGACCTTGGACTACGCGCATTGCACGGGTTTGGTTCTATCCCAAGGCAAGCGACGGCGCCAGCCTGACTTTGGCGTTGGCCTTTACCGTAGTGCTTGGGATCGTGATCTGTACTGTCGCAAAGCGGCCACGCCAATCCGCCTATTGGCTCATACCCTTTGCATGGCTCTTAATGGGATGGTTCTTCATCGGCCTTGGGGAAATGTACAGCTGCGGCATGAGCACAATGGATTGACCACCGGTCAAACGGTTCAAAGCACTCCCGCCAAGATTCCGGTTTCCATGCCTTTGAAGCTTGTCATGCCTTCGAGGCGGAGGAGGGTTTCCTTCCAGTCGAGGCCGCAGGCGAAGCCGTGCAGGGAGCCGTCGCAGGCGAGGAAGCGGTGACAGGGGATGATGATGGCGATGGGGTTTGAGCCCAGGGCCTGGCCTACGGCGCGGGAGTGGCCTTTGGTCTTGCCCATGCGTTCGGCGAGCCCGCCGTAGGTCGAGACTTCGCCCCAGCGCACGCCGCGCGCGGCTTCCCATACGGCGCGGCGGAACGCGGTGCGGCCGTCGAGATCGAGGGCGATGCCGTCGAAGTCTTCGCGCTTTCCGGCGAAGTAGCGGTCCATGGCGCGCTGGAGGCGATCCATTTGTTTGCGGATGTCTTTGGGGGCGTCGGCGGAGGTGTCTTCGTGGGCTTCGCCGAGGTGCAATTCGCGCAGGCCGCGCGGCGAGAAGCGCGCCGCGATGGGGCCGGGGTCTTGCGTGATGACGATTGTGCACTCTTCCATGATGGGTACTCCGTGGTTGGGTCTTGGGAAAACATGAGAGTTATGGGAGGCATGGGAGTTATGGGAATTATAACTCACATGGCTCTCATAACTCTCATTCGGGTCTCAACTGTCAGATTCGCTGAAACACTTCCTGAAGTGTTTCGGGGTCGGGCATTTCGCGGCGCTCGAAGGGGCGGTCAAGCGTGTACTCGGTGATATCGACGAATGCGCCGCCCTTCTCGCTGGATTCGTAGCCGGCCATGAGCACGGCCATGGTGTCCCACGCGGTCATGGCGCCGGACTGGGGGTAACGCCGCGATTCTAGCGCGCAATCGACGGCGTCTTCCATTTCGTTCACGTAGCCGTGGGAATGGAACTGGTTCGGCCGCGGAAAGGACGTGCCCTGGGGTGTGGGCAGCTTTTCGCGGAGCAGGATACTGCCCGCGACCTCGCCCGCCGGCAGGAACAGCTCGTTCTCGTTGTTCGGGTTGATTCGAATGTCGTACTGGCCGAAGTCGGCGATGACCGACAGTTCGTTGCGGATGCCGCCGATGCTGAGATCATACCCCAAAACCTCGGCGACGGTGTGATCTTCGAACATGACTGTCGCGTGGGCGAAGTCGTCGACGTTCTGCATGACGCGGAAGTGCTCGCCGGCGGCCTTGGGCTGGTGCTTCAGGATTTGCAGCGCGACCGCGGACACTTTGACGGGACGGATGGGCTTGCCGTTTCGGAGGAGGCCTTCGATCTGCTTGAGGAACAGGAAGGGGCCCAGGGGGTGGCAGGCCTTGTTGAAGAGCGAGCCGCCGCCGGATTTCGAGGGCGTGTCGTAGGCTGGGGCGTGCGAGCCCTGGTGTGCGCAGACGCCGCGCTGGTAGAGGATTTTGCCTTTGCCGGATTTGATTGCCTCGGGCAGAAGCTGGGCGAGGCCGCGCACGCCGTTGACGTAGACGAAATCTTCGGCGTAGAGGAGTTTTGCGCCGGTTTCGCGAACCTCGTCGAGCACGGTCGCGAGGTAGGCCATCGATTCGCGCTTGCGGGTTTCGGCGTCGGACTCGCGCACTTCCATGTAGCCCGGCCAGATGACGGGCGGCTTTTCGAGCACGACGACTTTCACGCCCCCGCGCGCGGCTTCGATTGCGTAGGGCCCGTGGGTGTAGTTCGCGCTGGCGATGTTGTCGATGTCGGGGCGGACTTTTTCAATCATTTCCGCGTGGGATTCGTAGGCATGGCGGATCAGGTGGCGTTCGGCGAAGAGTTTCGCGTTGCCGAGCTTGCCCGAGGTGACCCCGGCCATGTCGAGCGTGACGCCGTTCTTGTGCGGGATCATGCCGTAGACCTGGGCCGTGTAGTTGCCGGCAAACCCTGTGCCGCTGATGGTGATTTTGACCGTTCTCGGGGGCATGGCGCTCCTTGGTTGTTGAGTTCGACGTTCGACGTGCGACGTGCCGACATCAATTTCGGGTCGAGGGTATTGCCAACGTCGAACGTCGAACGTCGAACGTTCGCACGTCGAACTGCATTCCTACCCCATGGCCGGTTTTTCGAACAGTTGGCCGCAGTAGAGGCATTTCCAGTGCTTGGACGAGGATACGCGGCCGCACGAGGGGCATTCGAGCGGCGTGACGGTCATGCGTCCGTCCTCGATGCCGTCGCGGAGGTCCACCTCTTTGATCTTGGCGAGGAGGTCGTTGTCGGTCATCTTCGCGCGCTCGCGCAATAGTTCCCAGAGCGCCTGGTTGAGTAGGTTGATCCGGGCGATCTGGTGCTCGAGATCGCGGATCTTCATGGACTGATCGACCTGTCCCGCGCCCTGCCGCGGACGGGGCGGCTCCATGTCGTCCCCCATTCCATTCAGCCATAGTCCGCCGACCATCGCGTTGATCCTCCGTGGTTGCTTGCGCCTTCGATGAATTGTAAGGGACCTTTCCGTTATGCTGCAAGGAAAGTGACACAGTGGGCACACAACCAACCAGGGGAATCCAAAGTTGCCGACCGAGGCACACATGCCTGCAGCACCGGCCCCGGACGATCTCGCGTACCAAGACGAGATCCTGCAAGGGGTGTCGCGCACCTTTGCCCTGACCATTCCGCAGTTGCCCGCGGCGTTGCGCACGGTCATCGGGAATGCCTATCTGCTTTGCCGCATCGCGGATACCATCGAGGATTCGGACACGCTGGGCGTGGACGAGAAGAAGCATTTCGGCGAGGAGTTCGTGCGGGTGGTGGGCGGCCAATCGTCGCCGGAGATTTTCGCGGCAAGCCTCGCGCCGCGCCTGGGCGGCAGCACGATCCCCGCGGAGCGCGAGCTCGTCGAGAACACGCCGCGGGTGATTCGGGTGACGCACGGCTTTGACCCGGCGAGCCGCGCGGCGCTGGTGCGTTGCGTGCGGATTATGTCGCAGGGGATGGAGATCTTTCAGGAGGGGCAATTCGCGCACGGACTTCGCGACGTGCCGCACCTGGACGCGTATTGCTACCACGTGGCGGGCGTTGTGGGCGAGATGCTGACGGAGTTGTTCTGCTTGTATTCGCCGGGGGCAGCGAAGAACCGGGAAGGGCTCACGCGATTGGCTGTATCGTTCGGGCTTGGCTTGCAGATGACGAACATCCTGAAAGACGTGTGGGACGACAAGGCGCGCGGGGTGTGCTGGCTGCCGCAGGATGTGTTTGCGCGGCACGGTTTTGATTTGCGCGAGCTGTCGACGGAGCACCACGGGGCCGCGTTTGCCGCGGGGCTCGATGAGATGGTGGATATCACGCTCGGGCACCTGCACGACGCGCTCGAGTATACGCTGCTGATTCCGCGGCGCGAGATAGGGATTCGCAAATTTTGCCTGTGGGCATTGGGGATGGCGGTGTTGACGGTGCGAAAGATCCGGCGGAATCCGGGGTTTACCTCGGGGAAACAGGTGAAGATTTCGCGGCGCAGCGTGAAGGCGGTGGTGGCGTTGACGCAGGTGATTGGCTGGAGCAATTCCCTGCTTCGGCTTGTGTTCCGGCTGGCGGCGCCCGGGAAGCGCCGGCAACCCTGAACAGGCGTAACCTCTTGAAAAGTGCCGGGCAAAGGCATACTCTGACTCCAGGTTAAGGTTTGAGCACACTTCTTTTTCTCTGGATTATTGGCGCATTGCATTTTGCAGTGGGTCGCGGAGCGGTTTGAGGCGGCGGCGCGCGGGCAGGTTGCACGATTTTTTCCGCGGCCGCCAAACGTGGGTGTGAGAATCATGGACGCGATCAAAAAGCCCGTCGAGTTGAGATCCGAGTACGAAGCGAAGGGTTTTGTTTTTTCTCCGCCGATTATCCCGGCCGAGATCGTGGGACGGGTGGTGCCGCACATGGACGCGGTACTCGAGGGGCGTTATGAGACCGGCATGAAGCCGCACGCGGTGCGGTTCACTCCCGACGATCCGCCCGAGAAGCTGCGGCGCATCGAACAGCCGCACCTTTGCGACAGCGTTATCCGGCGTGTGCTGACGAATCCCTTGATGGGCGAGTGGATTGCGGGGCTGCTTGACGCGAAGTGGTTGCAGGTCTGGGCGACGCAACTGCTCGTGAAGCCTGCCGGGGGCAAGGAGTCGGGGTCCGTGGGCTGGCATCAGGACCAGGCGTACTGGCCGTATTGGCAGGGCGAGGTGTTCACGGTCTGGCTGGCCATCGGCAACGTGACGGAGCACGCCGGGCCGTTGCATTACGTGGCGGGTTCGCACCGTTGGGGCCTGCTGCAGGGCACCGATGCGGGGCGTTGCGACATCGCCGTGCAGCAACAGAACATTGACGTGCCGCAGGAGGGGAAGTGGGAAGAGGTGCCGGTCATCCTGCCGCCGGGCGCGTTTGCGGTGCAGCACGGGTACCTGTTGCACGGCAGCGGGCCGAATTATTCGCACGAACCGCGGCGGAGTTTCCTGCTGCACATGCGCACGGAGAAGTCGCGTCCGACGGCGGTGAATTACTATACGGAGCACTTGGACAATCCGCTTTACGCGCCGGTGATTTTCGACGAGAAGTAGCGGAATTGGGATTTGAGGCACCCCCGGGTCGCGGAAGCAGGCTTGGGGGTGTTCCTTTTTCGACAGGATAGAGACAACCACAGATCACCACAAAGGCTCAAAGACTCAAAGAACGGCCTCTCTTTCCTCTCATCCTTCCCATGACTCCCATAACTCCCATGGGAAGTATGGGAGTTATGAGAGTAATGGGAGCGATGAAAAGCTCATTATCTTGCCAATCTTGGTGGTTCTTTGAGCCTTTGTGGTGATCTTCTTCCCCATGCTGTCCATGCCGACTTGGGGGTGTCTCAGGAAAGGTGTAGTGGGGCGTGGATAAATGGCAAAGGGCCGCGGGGGAGGTGGGCACCTCATCCCCGCGGCCCTCGCTGCGGAAGGAGACACTCTATGGCGCTGCCGGAGCGGTCGCAACGCGCGGGCCGGTGCGCAGGCTCTTGGTGACGTCGCGGGTCTTGGCCGCGACGTCGAGGTATTCTTCAACGCGGTCAAGCCAGGTATCGGTCAGGAGCAGCTCGGCGGGGTCGCGGAGCGATTCGGCCGGGCTGACGTTGAGTTCCTGCTGGGCCGCCTGGATGATGGGCCGGTAGAGCTCGAGCGTGGCGGGGTCGATGGCCTTGTCCTCGGCGGTGCGGCGGATGGACGGGATCTTGCGCCAGTCCACCGGGCTCTTGCGGGCGGCGCGTTTGAGGTCGAACGGGTTCTGGCCGTGCTCGTAGAGGATCACGGGGCCGTATTCGCCCGTGCCGACGTCGATTTCTTCGAAGTAGAGGTCTACGCCGTCTTCGTAGTCGAGCAGGGCGCCGAGCCAGTCGAAGTCGATGTCCACCTCGTAGTCGTAGGCGCCGAACACGCGGCCTTCCGAGTAGCCGTCCATGTAGCCGTCGCCGAAGCCGCCGTTGCGGTACTCGAGGTGCTGGTCGGCGTCGAGGAAGGCCAGGTAATCGGGCCAGTAGGCGTTGTCGTAGCCTTCGCTGAAGCCGATGATGAACGAGTATTTGTAGGATACGTAATAACCGTCGTGGTAGGCGTACCACAGGCCGTCGTTGTAGCCGGATTCGTAGGGCGGGTCTTCCACGTCGGGAATGGTGTCGCCCTTGTAATAGACGGGCGCGTCGTCGAGGGTATCCCAACTGTCGAAGTAGCCACCCCAGGTCCAGTAATAGTCGTCCTGGTCAAAACCGTCCAGGAACCCGGCGTCGTAATCGAGTTGGGGATCGACCGGAACGGGGCACCCGGCCGTGGTCAGGGCCGCCAGTACAACGGCGACAGGGACAAAAAGGGCCTTCATATGTTTAAACGGGCGCATGGAAGCACTCCTATTGGGTTACCTAGCGTGACCGATGGCTGTTGCCCCGGTCCATGCCTCCTCGGTTGATGCTGGGGCCGTCGCCGCCGCCGAGGTTGCGTTCGACGCGCTGCGGGGCCTCCATTCGGGGCGCCTCGACTCGAGGCGCTTCCTGCCGGCGCTCCGTCGCGCGCGGCATTTCCATGCGACGCTGAATCTCGGGTGCCCGCTGCGGCTGCACGGCCGGGGCGCGCTCCTGGACTCGCGGCGCGGGCGTTTCGATGCGGCGCGGCGCTTCCACTTGCTGGCGCACCGGCGCCGGCTGGCTTATGACGGGCGCCGACCGCCGCGGTTCGCTGCGCGGAATGGTGGTGACGCGCGGTGCCGGCGCTTCGGACCGCTGGATGCCGCGCGGCGCGGATTCGTAGCGTTGCGCCGGCGGTGCGGTGCGTTCGGCGATACGCGGTGTCGCGGGTGCGGTACGTTCCATCGAGCGGGACGGTGCCGAGCGTTCGACCGTGCGCGACGTGGGCGCGGTGCGCTCCATCGAGCGCGGTGTCGTGCTCATGCCGCGATCCGTACCGCGCGAGGCGGTGCTGGGCGGTGCGGCGACGCGTTCCGTGCGCTGACCGGCGGAGCGGTTCGAGTTGCCCAGGCTGATGGAGCGCGGCGCCGTGCGGGCTTCGGTGCGGGTCGATGCACTTCGGTTCGCGTCGGTGACTGCGCGGTCGTTGCCTTCAATGGCGCTGGTGCGGTTGCCGCGGCTTTCGGTGCCGATGCTTCGTTCGGTGCGGATGCCTTCCTGTGGGGCGGTGCGCTCGCCAGATATCGCCGCGCCGCGGTTACCGCGCGTGGTCGTGCCGCGCTCGGTCGTGGCGTCGGGGTCGGAGCCAATGGTGCGGGTGCCGCGCGTGGCGCGCTCGGTGACCTCCGCCATGCCGCCCGTGTCCGTGGTGCGGTCACCGCGCGTACGTTCCGCGTCGCGGCTCGCACGGCTGGTTTCCCGTCCTTCGGTGGTGGCGAGGCTGCGGCCTTCGCGCGCTTCTTCGCGCGTGCGGCGGACTTCCGGCGAATCGAGGGCCCGGGCCACACGCTCCGAAGTGCGCGCGCCTTCCATGGTCCGCGCGGTTCCGACGCCAACGTCGCGCATGCGGGCCTCGCGGGTGCGGGTGCCGGTGCTGGTGCGTATGGCACGGTCACCGGTGCGCTCGACGGTCGAGAAATCCCGCCGGCCGATGGACGATTCGAGCCTCGAGGCGCGCTCGCCGGCGCGGATGACGCGCTCGCCGGCTTCAAGCGTGTCCGGACCGCGCATGACGCGCTGCGGCTTGTACCCGCGCACGGGCATGTTGCCCGCCCACGGGAAGTTGACGGTGACGTTGTTGCCGGTGACGTTCCACACGTAGACGTTGTTGTCGCTGATATTGCTGAAGATCGGGGACGTTACCGGGCGGCCGTAGGAGTAGCCGTACAGAAGGTTGTCGGCCAGGCAGTACGAGCCCGCGCCCACGGTCAGGCTGAAGGAGCCGAAATCGAACACGGAACTGCCGTAGCGGACCGGGTATCCGTGCATGTCGAGCGGCGCCCAGGCGAAGTACGGCCCGCACCGGACCGACGCGACCCACGCGGGACCCCACACGTCGGTGTAGCCCCACAGCCAACCGTAACCCGGGTTATAGTTCCAGCGTCCGTAGTGGGACGTCACATAAGAGAAGGGGTAGTCGCCGACCCAGACGTAGCCGCAGCCCGGGGTGTAGCTCCAGATGCCCTGGCGGTACGGCACGTAGTTCGTGACGACCGTCGGGCGCCAGTAGGGGGTATTGTCGACGTAGACCCAGTCGCCGTAGTTGGCGAGGTCGGAGGTACCCAAGGGCGCGGAGGTCACGCGGTAGGTGGACGGAATGGCTTTCTCGCCCACGGCCACCAGGCGCGCGCGTTCGCGGCTCCAGGCGTCGAAGTCGTCTTCGGCGGACGTGTCGTAGCGTTGCGGCACCGACGGCAGATAGCCGGGGTCCACAAAGGAACGTTGCGCGGTCGAGACGGTGACGCCCTGACCTCCATCGGTGCCCACGGTCGCGCGGCCCCAGCGGACCGTGACGGTCGTGGCGCCGGTTTCGAGGACATCGATGCGAACCTGGGAGTCGCGTTCGACGCTAATCTGGCATGCGGGCGTCTGGAACAGCACGTTTCCCGTGCTTCGGGCAACCCGGTGCACGTAGAACGAGCCGGTCCAACCCTTGAATACGGTGTTGGGGGGGAGTCCCACGACGTCCGCTTTGCTTTGGTCGGCAAGGCGGAGGAAGGTGCCTCCGTTGAATTCCGCCTCGAGCAACGCGCCCGAGTCGGCCCAGAGGGTGTCGCCCGGCAACACGAGCGTGTTAACCGTGGCAAAGCCCCAGTCGGCATCGGCCGTGCCTTTGACCATGCCTCCGCCCGATTCGTAACTCACGCGGCCGTGTACCACGGATTCCGCGTTGGCCGGCACGGCCATTCCGAGGGCCAGAACCAGCCCTGCGACCATCCACACGCTCGTAATGCGCGCCATCATGATTGGAACCTCCATCGGCCGCGTGGCGACCTACAATCCATTAGACGAGGCCGCCAGGGGAACATTCAAAGTCGAAAATCCATTATTGCGACGATCAAGTAAACGGTCGGCAATGGATACTACTTCCCGGAGCGCAATAGGTTACGGGG
>JAVEWL010000433.1:0-5180 GCA_034004565.1 FCB group bacterium
TTGCTTAGGGGCCAGTGGGTGGAACCTTCGGCGGCGGGATACTTCACGAATTCGACGTGGCCGTCCATGAAGAGGATGTTGGCGCCGCCGGGGATGTGGTTGAAGCCCGCGCCGGATACTTCGCCGCTGTCTTTGCCGACGGTGGCGTGGTCCCACATGATGGGAATGCTGCTCTGGGCTTGCGCCGAGTTCCCTGTGTTGTTGATGTCGGTGATCATGAAGCGCTCGATGCCTTCTTTGACGTGCATGGCGAGGTGGGTCTCGGTGTCGATGTCGAACTCGACGTCGTTGCCGTAGCTGGCGAGGCCGGACTGGGCGTCGTCGTTGACTTCGGGGTAGAGCCAGGTGCGCAGGGCGTCGCCGCCGGCCTGGGTGGTGGTCCATTCGGGCTTGATGACCTTGGACATGTAAAAGTAACTCAAGTAGTGGGTGTCGAAGATCTTGCCGCCGGAGCAGTCCATACCGTTCTTGGCGACGAATACGGGGTTGACGTCCATGTGGGCGAAGTCCCAGCACTGGGCGGCATCTTCGTCGGTGGGGATGGGCAGGGTGTAGCCGGGCCAGTTCGTGCGGCTGGGGGAGGACGGGCAGAAGGCGATCTTCCAGTCGGAGACGTATTCCGGGTAGATCTTGGTGCCGTCGGGTCCGGTGAAGAGGCGGCGGATGACGACGGTCTGTCCGGGAAAGCCCGCTTCTTCCTGATCGAAGTTCAGGGGGGCGCGGGTGAGGTCTTCGGGGTGGTTGTCGGGGTAGGCGCCCTTGGATTCGCCGGCGAACATCTTGAGGGCGAGACCCCACTGCTTCAGGTTGTTGGCGCAGGTGGCGCGGTTGGCGGCTTCGCGGGCGCGCGACAGCGCGGGGAGGAGGATCGCCGCGAGGATGCCGATGATGGCGATGACGACGAGTAGTTCAATAAGGGTAAATCCGGTCTTGTGTTTCACTGGAAAACCTTCCTGTTGATCCCGTATGCCCGTTGTTGGGGTAACACGTTGGCGGGGGTTTAGGATTCCGGCTCTTTAAGCACCCCCAAACAAGTTTGGAGGTGGCATATCCTTTGAGAGACTACTTTGCCTTTATGTCGTAGGCGTACAGGGCGCCGTCGTAACGGACGTAGAGCCGGCCGTTGGCGATGGTTGGGTGCGTCCAGTGTTTATCTCTGCCCTTGGCGACGACGAAGGAACCGGTGCGTTCGTAACCGTTGGGGGTGCATTTCACGAGGCTCATGATGCCCTTGCGGGGGCCTTCGTACGTGTAGAGCATGCCGTCGGCGTATACGGTGACGGCCTGGCTGATTTCGGGGGCGGTCCACATGACCTTGCCGGTGGCGAGTTCGAGGCATACGAGTTGTTTGCCGTTGTGGCCCGCGCCGTAGATGTAACCGTCGACGAGGACGACGCCGTGGTGCTGGCTGTCGAGGGTCTTGTCGGTCCATTTCGGGGTGATGGCGGAACCGTCGGGGGCAACTTCGAGCATGCCGCCGCCGGAGCCGTAGCCGGCGGTGTAATAGAGCATGTTGCCCTGGAGGACGGGGGTGACGGCGTGGATGTCGTAGTCGGTTTCGTGGGGGTGGGTCCAGAGGACGGCACCGGTCTTCACATCGATGCCGACCACGGACTTGGCGGTCATGGTGACGAGGACGCGCTTGCCGCCGAAGTCGAAGACGTCGGGGGAGCAATACGAGTGGGCTTCACTGAGGCCCTTGGAGGTCCATACGGGCGTGCCGTCCATCTTGTTCAGGGCGACGACGGACGCGTCGGGGCCGCCGGGCGTGGAGAAGACGAGATCGCCGTCGATGCAGGGGGATTCGGCGATGGCCCAGGCGATGTCCTGGCCCTTGAACTCGGTGAAAGCGTCGCGCTGCCAGAGAATTTTGCCGTCGGCGACTGCCATGCAGACGACGACGCCCTTGCCGGAGATGATGTAGACGCGGTCGCCATCGACGGTGGGAGCGGAGCGAGCCCCGGGGGCCTGTTTGTCAAGGGTTTCCGGACCGTAGGGGACTTTCCACTTGATGGCGCCGTTGGTGTCGAGGGCGAAGAGGTAGCCTTGCTCGTCGGGGAGCATGCCGGTGGCGAATAGGGTGTCGCCGACGACGGAGACGGAGGCATAGCCGGCGCCGATGCCTTCGGCCTTCCAGGCGAGGGCGGGTCCGCCTTCGGGCCAGGCCTGCATGAGGCCCTTTTCGGGGAATATGCCGTCGCGGTCGGGGCCGCGGAACTGCGGGGAATCGGCGGCCTGCGCGGCAAAGGTGAATAAGGATAGTGCAACGACTGCCCATGCCGTGAATTTCACGTGGTTTCTCCCGTTGAATACTGCCTATGAAGCGTGAAACAATATAGCTTCTTCTCTCTGGTTAGGTGGCATATGTTACGGTAGGAACCGCAGGCGGCACAACTTCTCAGCCAAACCCGCTACGTTTCCACGTTGGCGCTGAATCTTTTTCTTGCGGTCGCGAGTCCGACCGAATATGCCATTTGAGTACAGGTGTTTTCCGGGCTATTGCTGAATTTCGCAGGACTTGTGGGGAGTATGGGCATGACGACGGCGATCGTGAAACGGGTATTCGGCGGCATCGTGACCTTGGGCGTTGCGCTATCCGCGCTTGCGCAGGCGGCGGACTGGCCCCAGATTAACGGGCCGAACCGCGACGCAACTTCGACCGAGAAGGGCCTTCTGCGCTCGTGGCCGGAGGCGGGTCCGAAGGTGCTGTGGACGACGGCGGTCGGCGGCGGGTACGCGGGGCCGACGGTGCGCGACGGCGAAGTGTACTTCCTCGATCGCGTCGAGAACCAAAAGGACATTCTGCGCTGCCTGGACCTCGATACGGGCGAAGAGCAGTGGCGCTATGAATACGACGCGCCGGGGAAGGTCGGTCACACGGGATCGCGCAATCCGGCCACCATCGATGAGAAGTACGTGTATTCGGTCGGGCTGATGGGTGATTTTCTGTGTGTGGACCGCAAGACGCATCAGCCGGTGTGGCAGAAGAATTTCATGAAGGATTTCGGCGCGGAGTTGCCGCAGTGGGGCTTCTCGCAGGCGCCGTTGCTGTACAAGAACCTTGTGATCGTGGTTCCGCAGGCGGCGGACGCGCTGGTGGCGGCGTACGACCGGGTATCGGGCGAGCTGGTGTGGAAGACGCCAGGGTTTGGCCGGCCGGGGTATGTGTCGCCGGTAGTATCGACGATCGACGGCGTGGAGCAGGTGTTGATGATCGCGGCCAGCGACAAGGCGGGCACGACTCCCGGGGGCACGGTCGGTATTTCGGTGGAAGACGGCTCGATCCTGTGGAAGTACGAGGGCTGGCAGTGCTTCATTCCGATTGCGTACCCGATGGCGTTGCCGGGGAACCGCGTGTTCGTGACGGCGGGGTACAAGTCTGGCTCGGCGATGATCGAAGTGAAGAAGGGCGAGAAGGGCTGGGACGTAAAGGAGCTCTACAAGCTGGGCTTCGAGGTCTGCGGGAGCCATCTCCACCAGCCGCTTCTGTACAAGGATTATCTGTACGTCAACAGCAATTCGAACGAGCGCGACGACGGGCTGGTTTGCCTGGCGCTGGACGGCACGGTGAAGTGGAACACGGGCGCGGTCGAGGGTCAGCCGAATTTCGAACGCGGCAGCCTGATCTTGGCGGACGACATGATCATCGCGCTCGACGGCAAGACGGGGATTCTGTATCTCGTTGACCCGTCGCCGGATGGGTACAAGCAACTGGCGCAGGCGAAGGTGATCGAGGGCAGGGAAATGTGGGCGCCGCTGGCGTTGTCGGACGGCAAGCTCATTGTGCGCAGCCAGGATACCATGAAGTGTCTTGATATCAAGACCCCGTAAGGGGATTTTTTGACGTGGCAGGCAGGGCTTTCAGCGATATCGCTCCTTTGACGAAGTACCGGCTGCTCTTCGGGGCGGCGCTGGGCGGGAGTGTGCTGGCGGCCCTGTTTTGTCTTTTCTACTGGTTCACGCTGGACCCGGCGCGGTCGTTGCAGGTGAGTTTGCCGGGCGGCGACGGGCGGCCGAAGGATGCCGCGGGCAAGGGCAAGGCGGTTGACCTCGCGGGGGTGTTTGCGGCGGGCGAAGGTGTGGCGGCGGACCTGCCGGGGGCGTGGCCGCGGTTTCGCGGGCCGGATTTCGACAATATCGTGAAGGCCGATGTGAAGCTGGCGGGGTCGTGGGGGACCGAGGGTCCGAAGCGGCTTTGGGATGTGGAACTCGGCGAGGGTCACGCGGCGGCGGTGGTGTTGAACGGACGCGTGTACGTGCTGGATTACGACGAGGACAAGCGGGCCGATGCGATCCGGTGTTTGTCGCTGGGCGATGGGAAGGAAATTTGGCGGCGGGCGTATTCGGTGGCGATCAAGCGCAACCACGGGATGTCGCGCACGATTCCGGCGGTGACCGAAGAGTATTTGGTGACGGTGGGGCCGAAGTGCCACGTGGTGTGCCTGGATCCGAAGACGGGCGACTTCAAGTGGGGCCTGTCGATGGTGGATCAATTGGGCGCGACGGAGCCGCTTTGGTATACGGGGCAGTGTCCGCTGATTGACGGGGGCAAGGTTATCATTGCGCCGGGCGGGCCGGATGCGCTGCTGGCGGCGGTGGATTGCGCGACGGGCCAAGTCGTGTGGAAGACGCCGAATCCGGACAAGTGGAAGATGTCGCATTCGTCGGTGCTGCCGCTGACGCTAGCGGGCACGCGGATGTATGTGTATGCGGCCGTCGGCGGCGTGGTGGGGGTGTCGCCGGATGACGGGAAACTGCTGTGGTCGGTGCCTTGGAATGCGGAGGTCGTTGCGGCGTCGCCGGTGGCGCTTGATGACGGGCGTGTGTTTCTGACGGCCGGGTATGGCGCGGGCGGGTTGATGCTGCGCGTGACGGCGAAGGACGGCGGGTTTGTGGCGGAGGTGCTGGACAAGCATACGGCTGCGGAGGGATTTGCATGCGAGCAGCAGACGCCGATCTTCCGGGATGGACTGCTGTACGGGATCATGCCTAAGGATGCGGGGGCGTTGCGGGGGCAGTTTGTTTGTTATACGCCGGACGGGACGCTGGTGTGGTCGAGCGGTCAGGCGAACCGCTACGGATTGGGGCCGTTTGTATTGGCGGACGGGAAGTTTTATGTGTTGAGCGACGATGGGACGTTGACGGTGCTGGAGGCGAGCGCGGACAAGTTCGTCGAGGTG
>JAVEWL010000434.1:0-5174 GCA_034004565.1 FCB group bacterium
AATTGCGCACCGGCAATGCGCGGCCCGAACGCCTGACGCTGGTTTGCAATGCCAACGCCGGCGTGCTGCTCGATGCGCTGGAATCGCAACTCGAGCTGCCGGCTTCGACGCTGCCGCTGCCGGAGGTATTTGGTGCGCCCTCGAGCGTATCGGTGGACGGCTTGTTGGACGAGTATCCCGCGTGTCTCGGGGCGCTGCTGGCGTTGCACCGGCGCGCCCGCGGCGAGAACAGCGCGGCGCCTCCGCTCCACCGTCAGAAGCGGGCGGTGCGCGGGGCGGGCTGGCGCGGGCGCAGGGGCTTGTTGATGGGCCTGAACGCGGGGTTGCTGGCCCTGGTGCTGGTGCTGGGTCTCGCGGTGCAGTCCGTACGGATGAGCAACGCCGAGAAACTCATCGCGGGCAGCGAACCCATCCGCACGGGCCTGGAGAGGCTTCAGGAGCAGGTGGAAATCCTGCGGTTCGAAGAGAAGCGTCCGCGCTACCTGCTGGACGTGCTGCAAGGCATGGCGGAAGCGTTGCCGCCCGACATCAAGGTTGAATCGCTTGCAATTGACTCCAAGGGCAAGGTCAGCTTGTCCGCCCAGGCGGGATCGGTCGAGGTGGCCTCGGACGCGGCCATGACCGCGCTGCGCGAATCGAAGATGTTCATGAATCCCACCTTCCACGGCGCCACGAAGGAGAAAGACGGCTTCGGGTTCCGCATCACCTGCGAGTTGCGCGGCGGGCAAGGGGGTGGCAAATGAACCTGAGCGAGCGCGACAAGAAGGTGGTTGTCATCGGCGGCATCGCGGCGCTGGCGATCCTCGTGATCGGGTATGGGGTTATCCCGCTGGTGAAGAGCTGGTCGGGATCGAGCGAAGCGCTGTCGTCCAAGGCGGCGTATGTGAACGACCTGCAGGAACGCATCGACTCGCAGGGCGCGCTTGTGAAGCAGCGCAACGCGTTGGCGAAGCGCATGGGCTCCCTGTTTGAAGCACCCGGCAAGCCGGCGCCGAAGAAGGACGGCGCCAAAAAGGACAAGGGCGCGCAGACACCCGAATCGCCTAAATCGCAAACCGCCGCGGCCGTGACTCCGGAGACGCCCAAGCCTGAGACCGTTGCGGCGGTGACGCCGGAAACGCCCAAGCCTGAGACCGCCGCGGCCGTGACTCCGGAAACGCCCAAGCCCGAAGTGCGGGCGAAGGACACCGCTCAGTCACCGGAATCGCCCAAGGGCGAGGCTCCGGCCGTCGTGGCGGTGGTGTCGCCCGAATCGCCGAAGGGCGAAACCAAGCCGGGCGAGAAGAAAGAGGAAGCGAAGAAAGACGAGAAGCCGAAAGCCGAGGCCGCGGGTGGCGCGACGCTGGCCGGGTACGTCGAGCAGAACGCGAAGAAGGCCGAGGCGACGGTGAAGAGCATCACGCCGGTCAAGACGTCGGCGGGGTACCGCGGCGCGCGCTACTATCGCTCGGTGATGTTGCAGGTGAAGCTTCAGTGCAAGGCGAAGGGGCTCGTCACGCTGCTGCAGGCGCTCGAACAAGGGGAACGTTTCGTGAAGGTGGAACAGATCCAGATCCGCCGGGAGCCCAAGAAGGACGACATGGACGTGACGCTCGACGTGCGGGCCTACGAGTCCACGGGGAAGGCGTCATGAACGAACGCGTGCAAACCCTCGTGAGAATACTTCGAGCGCGGCCCGTCGAGGAATACCTTGTGGCGCTGCTGGCTTTGCTTGCGCTACTGACCGTGGTGCAGGGCGGCCGTTTCGTGGCGGCGGAACTCCAGACCACGGCGCTGCAGCGGTCGCTCGCGCTCATCGGCGAGCCGCCCCCGCCCCGCGCGGAAGCCGACGCGAAGAAGTACGAGAGCATCCTCACGAAAGGCCTGTTGGGCCAGCCGCCGCAGGAAGGCGCGGGCTCGCCGGACCTGAAAGTTTTCGGGATTATCGGAAACACGGCGCTGATGGGGCCTTCGGCGGACAGTGTGCAGCCGTTCGAGGCCGGCGCGACATTGCCGGGTGACGAGAAGCTGGTGTCCATCGGTACGGATGCGGTTACGGTCGAGAAGAGCGGCAAGCAGCGGACCCTGAAGGTGTTCGACCCCGCGAATGCTCCGCCGGATAAGCCGGAAGAGCCAAAGCCCGGCCCGAATGGCCAGGGCGGTCCGAAACCGCCTGAAGGGATGCCGCCGGGCGGGATGCCGCCGGGAGGAATGCCTCCGGGGATGATGCCGCAGGGTGGGATGCCGCCGGGGATGATGCCGCCCGGGATGCAGCCGCAATAGGGCAATCCGGCACGATTCAAGGAACAAACACCCCGAATTGGAATTCGGGGTTACATTAAAGATTGGCCCGTCCGGGCGGGACGGTAAGAGCATGGTTAGCGCGGGAGGAGTTCTATTGTGTTGAAGCATCGTGGCAACAGACGCCGGGGTGGTTTCGCGGTTATGCTCGTGGCGGGTTTGCTGGGGCTGGCGTGTACCTTCGCGTTCGCGCAGGAACCCCCCAAGGAGGTTCCCCCTCCCACGCCGGTGCCCGCGGCGGAGCAGTCGCCGGCGACACCGCCGGGCGCGCCCGACGACGGCACCATCGCCGTAAATCTCAACAACGTCAACATCGACAGCGTCGTGAAGTTCCTGAGCGACATGACCGGCAAGATGGTCATCAAGCACAAGGACGTCAAGGCGCAGTTGTCGGTGTTCAGTCCCGGCAAGGTCACGAAGGAGCGCGCGTTCCAATTGGTGAGCGAAGCCCTGATGCTCGAGAAGGTCGTGGTGCTCGAAGACAAGGATAGCATCAAGCTCGTTCCCTCGGAAGCGCTGTCGGACATGACCGTCGACATCACGCCCAGCGACAGCACGGCGACCACGGGCGGCATCGTGAAAGCGGTGATTGACGTGCGCTTTGCCGACGTGGCCGAGATCGAGAAGATGGTGAAGCCGCTCCTCAGCAAGAACGGCGTACTGATGGCCCACGCGCCCTCGCGCAAGATCATCATCACCGACACCGCCAGCCGCGTGCAGGCCGTCAAGGATATCGTCGCACAGGTGGACGTGCTGGATACCGAGGAGCGCGAGGTTAAAGTCTTCGAATTGAACAAGGCCGACCCGGACGAGATCGCGCCGATCCTGAAATCGGTGTTGACCGTGCTGTCGTCCAAGCTTGATGCGTCGAAGCCGAAGGGTCCGCAGCCGCAACCCGGCCAGCCGCCCCCTCCCCCCGATCAGCAGGGCCAGAAAGGCGGCGCACAGGAAAAGGTGCTCGATGTGGTGCCGTATAAGTCGGCGAACTGGATCGTGGTCGTCGCGCCGAAGGAGCTGATTGCTGCCGCGACGTCGCTGGTCGCTGAACTCGATCGCGAGCGGCCGCGGGAATTGGGGCTGTATGTGCTGCCGATGAAATACGCCGACGGCAACCGCGTGGCGCGCGACATTACCACGCTCTACGCGAAGCGTCCGGACAAGAACGTCAAGGAGACCGTGCAGATTACCGCCGACGAACGCTCGAACTCGCTGGTGATTCTGTGCTCGGAAGAAAACTTCGACTCGATCTCGAAGCTCGTCTCGCAACTGGATACGGAAGAATCGGTGCAACTGACCACGCAGACCTTCACCCTTAAGTTTGCCGACGCCGACGATGTGGCCGAGCAGATGAACAACCTCTACTCGGGCATGGAGGAGAATAATCGCCGGCCCTATTGGTGGGGCGGCCGGGACGAGGAGAAAGAGGAGACCCGTTTCGTTGCGGAGCGGCGCACGAATTCGGTGGTGGCCATCGCGAAGCCCAACGAGATGCCGAAGATCACGGAACTCATCACGAAGCTCGACACGCCGATCGACGCGGAGCAGGTCACGCCGCGCATCTACCATCTAAAATACGTCGATGCCAAGGAAGTGACCGATGTGCTGAACGATGTGTTCGGCACGGGCGAGAGCAGCAAGAGCGGCGGCTACTACGATTACTGGTTCGATTCCTACAACAAGGATGACAAGCAGGAGGTCGGGCGGCTCTACGGCAAGGTGCGTTTTGTGACCGAACCGACCACGAACTCGATCATCGTCACCACGAACAACAACGAGAACTACAAGATCATCGACGATTTCATCGCGCAGTTGGACCGGGTCAGTTCGGACGCGGCCAACACAATGGTCGTGCCGCTTCAGCATGCGAAGGCGAAGGAACTGGCGGGGCAACTGAACGCGCTGTTTGCGATCGAGGGCGCGCGCATTCCACAGCAGCAGCGCCGGCAGGGGCAGAACGGCAATGCCGAGGAAGAGGACGAGGACCAGCCGGAATACTACTCGTGGATGTTCGGCACGCAGACGAAGAAAAAGGACGATAAGCGCTCGATCAGCAATCTCATCGGCCAGGTGCGCATGGTGCCGGATCCCCGCACCAACTCGATCACGATTACAACCGCCGTCCAGAATTTCCAGATGCTCCAGGATCTGATCAAGCAGCTCGACATCCCGACGCCGAAGGTGAACGTGCGCGTGCGGCTGGTCGAAGTGACGAAGTCCAAGGGCAAGCGCATCGGTACGCGGTTCAGCTCCGATGCGAGCGTCTTCGAGACGGACGACTTCGACAACGGGCTGCGGACAACGCTCGGACTGGATTGGAAGCAGATTTACCACAACGGCACGATCACGGGCAGTTCGGGCACGGACATCTCGCTACTGATTCAGTTCATGGAGCGGACCGTCGATGCGCGGATTTTGTCCGAGCCGTCGATGACGGTGAATAACAACCAGCCGGCGGACATTTTCGTGGGCGCGGAGATCCCATTCATCACGGACAGCCAGTCTTCGCCGGAGGGCACGCTGAACCAGTCGTTCGATTATAAGAAAGCCGGCACATCGCTGAAGATTACGCCGAACATCAACGAGCTTGACCGGGTCGAGATGAAGGTCGAGCTCGAATCGTCGCAAATCCGGCCGGGCGAAGTACTGTTCGGCGGCCTGATTCTCGATTCGCGCAAGTTCAACACGGAAGTGGCGGTCGAGAGCGGCGACACCATCGTAATCGGCGGCATCATGCGCCAGAGCGAGTCGAAGGCGGTGCACAACACGCCCATCCTCGGCAAGATCCCCGTGGCGAATCTCGTCTTCGGCAAGCGCGACCGCGAACAAGAGGCGACCGAGTTGATCGCGTTCATTACGCCGACCGTGCTGCGCAACCGCCAGGAAGATGCGGAGGC
>JAVEWL010000008.1:0-25142 GCA_034004565.1 FCB group bacterium
GCGGTGCCGGCTCGGGAGTATGCTTCGGGGGCGGCGCCGTTTGGGGTTGAAGATTTGGCCGCGGGGCCCTTTGTAATTGAGAAGGTCTGGTCGAAGGCGTTGGTTGCGGGGGCGGGGGAAGATCCGCAGCTTCGTCTGGATGTTAAGAAGGGCGACTTGATCGGGTTTAGGGCGGCTACGTATTCGGACGAGGCGGGGGCGTCGGTGAATTGGACGACGACGCTCGATTATGGGGACGGCGAGACGTATTCGTCTTCGGACAATGGTGAGTTGGCGCAGGGGCCGGTGTGGTTTTACTACACCCTGGCGCCGGGGACGGGCAGCATGGACTTGCTGGGCGAAGAGATTGCCCCCACCCTGCCGGGACAGAGCAAGGTCCGCGTGCCGACCGGATTCCGGGGTCCAGGCGAGTGCTCGAAACAGGGCGCGTCCACATTCCAACTGCTCAGCGCGTACGAAATGGTCCGCGTGTGGAAGGCGCCCAAGGACGGCACCGTGACCGTTTCCGGCGCGGCGGAGGCCACTGCGGGTTCCGCGAACGTCAGCGTGTATCGCATTGCGGAGCGGGCCGGAGAGGCCGTCGCGTTGCCGGAGGGGCATGACCGGTGGGCGGTGGAGTCGGGGACGATACGGCAGGTGGCCGTGGGAGGGCGTCCGGCCGTCGAGTTGGATTTGGTGCTGAACCGGGACGGCTTGCGGGCGTACTTGTTTGTGCAGGCGTATCCGGGGACTTCGATTTTGCGCCAGTGGGTCGAGTTTGAAAACACGACCGCTGCAGCGTTGACGCTGGCTTCGCCTACGTCGCTGAGCCTCGGGTTGCGCAGGGACGCCGCGTCGCCGGTCACGAATTATTGGATGTACGGCGGCACGAGCCGGCCAAACCAGGGCCTGTTGGAATCGGCCGAGGCGGCTGAGACGTACCATCGCGCGCTGCTGGGCGACCGGACCGACAATTACGTGCCGTGGATGGCGCTGACTGGGCAAACGCCGGCCGAGGGCTTGTTTGTTACGCTCGATACTTTGGGCACGTGGACGCTTGGGGTGGATTACGGCGGCGGGCAGGGGGTGATGTCGGCGAGTTTCCCGGCACTGAAGGATTACCCGCTGGCGGCAGGCGAGCGGCTTCGGCTGCCGCTGGTGACGCTGGGCGTGTTCGACGGGGACCTGGACGACATGGGCCGCCGCGTGTACGACTGGCAATACGAGTACCTCTGGGACTTCACGAACAGCGACTACTACGCGCGGACGAAGTGGACGACGGCGTGGTTCTTCTGTTCGCGCAATCTTCAGGAGCAGTTTGCGGCGCGGCTGGCCGGGCTGGATATGGACGCGGACCTCATGCGCACGATGGGCATGGAAATGCTCTGGGACGACGCGGGCTGGTCGAAATACCCGAAGTGGCCCATCGAGGATTCGTATTCGGTGGTGTTTTCGCCGACGTACGAGGGACCGGATTACGCCGAGACGCTGCGGTACCTGGACAAGATGGACATGCAGTGGCTGCTGTGGATGGCGGGGCGTCCAAGTGCGGGGTTGTTGGACACGAAGGTTGGATCGTGGGGCAATTTCCAGTGGCGTACGGATGGGTTCGGGCGTTTCGGGCTCAAGGCCGACCACGCGATCCGCGAGCAGATCGAACACTTCCTGGAGGCCAACCCGCGCTGCTCGTTTCACACCTGCTGCGGCGGGAGCCGCTACGCGCACCAGTTCGAAATTCAGCGCTATGCGGATGTGAATTACCTGTCGGACATGGGGCGCGGCGACGAGACCAATCATTACTTCTCGTATCTCGAGTTGCCGGATAAGTGGCTGGATATCATTGGGGAACTGCTCGAACCCGGGTATAAGTACAACCCGGCCACAGGACCCAGTCTGCTCACGATGGCGCCGGGATGGTACATGCGTGCCGATGCGCCGGACCAGGAAAAGCTGCGTCGCCTGATGGAGATCTACCGCTACCTCCGTCAGGAGGGCGTCGCGGGACGCTGGTCGCACATGCTGCATCCGACCGTGAAGGGCGACAAGGAGTTCTACTACGATCAGCGCGTGAGCTACGACGGCAAGAAGGCGTGCATCATCCTCAAACACCCGGCGAAGGGGGAGGTCACGCTCTACCCCAAGGGCCTGCTGCCCACGCACCATTACGAAATCGACTACGAAGTCGCAAAGGTACGCTCCATTCGAAGCGGCGCCGATTTGATGGCGAATGGGATCGTGCTTACGGATACCGCGCCGGGAGAATTGATCTACCTCGGCCTGCCGGACATGCCCGGCCTGGGGCACGACATGGGCAAGGTCAAGGCGCCGGGACGAGCCTTTGTGCGGCGCGAGACCAATATCGGGCACAGCGGAGTCGGGATCTATTGGTCGGGCGGGTCCGAGGACCGCTGGATCAGCTACTACGAAGTGAAGCGCGGCGAGGAAATCGTCGGCAAGGCGAGTGTCGGCACGTACTATTTTGATCATGCGCCAGGCTGGAATGCCGAGGCGGCCTATGCGGTCCGCGCGGTGGACGGAAACGGGAAGCCCAGCGATTGGGTCGCTGCAACCGCGCTGGGAGGCGGTACGGATGTTTATGCGGCGCTCGGCGGACATTTCCCGGAGGCGGGACGCGACGGTTGGAGCGCGGAAACCTCTGCGGACGGCAGCACCTACGCGGGCATGACGTGGGTGGCGCCCGCGAAGAGCCCGGCCGGCGATGGCGGCGGCACGCCCAACCAGGTGGGCGGCGTCGAAGGCTACTGGGAAGGTGCGGGCCTGGCACGCGTGGGCCGTGGCTGGCAGCAGGCGTCTCCTGAAGCGGCCTGCGTGCGCACGTGGACCGCGCCGAAAGCGGGTACGGTGAAGGTCGTGGGCCGCGCGATGAAGGAATGCTACCGGCAGGCGATGGGCGCGCCGTTGCGCGTGCGCATGCTGCACGGCGACAAGCAGGTCTGGCCCGAACAAGGGTGGGCCGAGGTGCCGCTCAACAACCTGCAGGGCGTTATGCACAACGTCAGCCTCGATGTGGCCGCCGGCGATACCATTCGGTTCGTGCTCGACCGGGGTACGTCGCCGGATACGGATATCGTCGCCTGGATGCCGAGGATCGTGTATACGCATGACGAAGCGACGGAGGGAGGGAGCTGCGTGCGCATCCTGTGCGGCGCGAAGGAACCCTATACCGACCGTACCGGCAACGTGTGGTCCGCAGACAGCTTCTTTGCACGAGGAGAGGCGGTGTCCACACAGGCGACAGTAGTGAATGCGTTGCCGACGCTCGACGACACGGCGCTTTATCAGCGGGGGCGGACGGGACACGATTTCGCGTATGCGATTCCCGTAACGCCGGGGCTCTATACGCTTCGGCTGAAGTTCGCGGAGACGCAATACGCGTGGTCGTTCGAGCGGCCCTTCAACCTGAGCATCAACGGACGGCGTGTGCTCGAGAACTTCGACATCTGCCATGCCGCGCGCGGTTCGCATCGGGCCTGCGAACGCGTGTTCCGCAATCTCGTTCCCGACGCCAACGGAAAACTGCTGCTGCATTTCACGGGCGGCTTTGAACCCATGCGGAAAACGGACGAGGTCATCGTGCAGGCCATCGAAGTCCTTCCCGAGACGCGACCGGTGGTTCGCATCGACGCCGGCGCCGAGAGCAACTTCATCGACTGGAACGGCTTCGTCTGGAGCGCCGACTCGCTGTTCGACGGCGGGACGATCCTGCGGGCCGACGCGCCGGTGAGCCAGGCTTCCCCCACGCTGTACGACCAGGCGTTGTATCAAACGGCACGTTGCGGCAAGACCTTGAGCTATTCCGTGCCCGTATCGCCGGGCGTGTATGCGGTCCACCTGAAGTTCGCGGAATTATGGCACACAGAGGCGGGTCAACGGCCCATGAACATCGAGATCAACGGCCGCACGGCGCGCGAACATTGGGACCCCGCCGAGGCCGCCGGACAAGTTGGCATGGCCGCGGACATTCGAGTCGAGGACGTTACCCCCGACAAGAACGGCAAGATCACGATCCGGGTGACTGCCGTTGGAAGCAACGAGGCGGTATTGCAGGGCATCGAGATCGAGTGAACCTCGATTAGCCGCAAAAGAGCGCAAGGAACGCAAAGAACCGCTCCTCGAAATCAAATCAAGGAGCGGTTCTTTGCGTTCCTTGCGTTCTCTTGCGGCCAATTAGTGTTACAGCTCCTTGTCGTCGCGTGTTCGCCCATGAGGATGACGTCGCCTCGGCGGGTGCTGTGGAAATGTATTAAAGAGAACTGAATCGGCTTCGCGGCGTCGGCCTTCCTGGACCGAAAGACGCCAATTGTTCGATTATGAAACGGCAAATTGACCGAAGTTGTTCCATCTTGACTTCTTTTTGCTACGAATTGCGTCAACATTTTACTTTAATTCGCCGCAAGGATGGGGGTTATGATTTTTCGGATTTCTTGGCATCCTGCTTGCATATTTATAGGCACCGGACGAAAGCCCGGTACAAAGTTGAAACGAAATTCGCCGCTCCTTACGGATGGGTGACATCGAGCAAACCTGGTTTTTGCCCGGTGCGTCCGTGAAGGATTTGTGGTTAGGTTTGCCGCACTCGGAAGGTCTATCCGGGTGGCGGGGCTCCTCGGCTTTCCGAAAGCGCCAATCGCTTCGCCGGAAAAGTCGAGGTTTCGATAGATTTGATTGCTCTCCAGTGCCTTGGCAAGTAGGCTGTGCAACGTGACAGTCGGCATTGTCGCCATAGGCTCGCGGGTCAGTCAGCAGGCTACTCAATTTGAAGATATTTGCTCCCGGGCAAACGGGTCAAGGAATTTGACGAGTTTCCTACCCCTCCCGCCCTATGCCCACGCCCTTGCACGGAACTCCCCCCTCCGTGCAAGGGCAATTTATTTGGGGAAATGCTGAATTGTGAATGATGAATTCTGAATGAAGAGCGCCAATATCTCCTACCTGCTCCAGTCTATTTCACTGCGCGCCAGGCGCGAAGTACTTCGTATAGGACAATGCCGTAGGCGGTGGCGACGTTGATGGTGTTCTTATAGCCGTGCATGGGGATGCATACGCTGGCGTCGCAGAGGCGGAGGACTTCGGGGCGGATCCCGTGAACTTCGTTCCCAAAGACAATGGCGGCGGGCCGGGGCCAGTCAAAGCCGTACAGGGATTGGGCCTCGTCGATTACTTCGATGGCGATAACGGGGATGGCCTGTGCATGCAGGTGTTCGATCGCCTGAACGGTATCGCGGTGGTAGGTCCAGGGAACGTAGTCGAAGGCGCCCAGGGCGGTCTTGGCAAGCTTGTCGTTGGGCGGATACGCGGACATGCCGCAGAGGTGGACGTGCGCGACGGCGCCCGCGTCGGAGGTGCGGAAGATCGACCCGACGTTGAACGCGCTGCGCAGGTTGTCCAGCACCACGTGGACGGGGTTCGCGATTCGGGGCGGGCGGCGCTCCGGCGACACTCCGGCGTAATACGGCTCGATTGACATTCCAGGGCTCTTCCTCGTGTCTTCGGGCGTGTCGCAATGGCTCGCGGCATCTGATACAATTTTTCCCACGCCTCACGTGCGCCCCATTATACGTTTCATGCGGGTGGCGCGGAAGAGGCCTGACGAAAAACGGTGGAGAGTCAGCGAAATCGCATATGGGCTTGTTCTCGTCGCAAATTTCCACGAAGAAACTGGTTCCGCTGTGCCGGCAACTGGCCACGGCGGACGATGCGGGCATTCCCATTATCCAGTCGCTGCAACTGGTGGCCCGCCAGGCCGAGGATCCAAGAACCCGCGAGGTGCTCACGCGGATTAGCGAAAGCGTCCGCAACGGCAGCACCCTTTCCGACGCGGCGCGCGCGCAGTCGAAATACCTCCCTCGTTTCTTCATCGAACTGCTGGGCACGGGCGAGCGGGGCGGCAAGCTCGATGTGATGCTGCGCGAGTTGGCGGACTACTACGAGGACCGCCTCGAGATCCAACGGCGCACGATATCGGCGCTGACCCTGCCGGCCATCGAGCTGCTGGCGGCCTGGGTGTTCGGTTCGTTCGCGCTGATGCTGCTGAACCAATTGATGGGGATGTTCAAGGAGCGCGGCGGGGGCCAGGCCTTCAATTTCAACACGTTCTTACACGACTACGCCATGCTCCAGATGAAGGTGGGCATCGGCGCGCTTATCGTCCTTATCGTGTGCGTCATCCTGTCGCGCAAGGGCGTGTTCAAGTGGTTCACGGGCTTCTTCGGAACGTTTATCTGGCCCGTGGCGCCGATTACGCGGCGATTTGCGATGGCGCGGTTCCTGCGCAGCATGTCGCTGCTGATCGGAAGCGGGTTGAACATTATCCGTTGCGTCGAGAACTCGGCGGCGGTGATGGTGAATCCGTACATGGAGCGCGACTTCCTGAAGTCGATTCCCTTCCTGCGCAACGGCCAGTCGCTCTACGAAGCGTTTGCCACCTCGCGCTACATGTCCACCATGAGCCGCGAGATGATTCACGTGGGCGAGCAATCGGGCCAGCTCGAGGGCAGCCTGCGCAAGGCGGCCGAATACAACATGGAGCAGGCCAACCACGCGGTGCAGGTGCTGCTCAAGGTCCTGACGGTATTCATTATTATGCTGGTGGCGCTGATTGTGGGCGCGGTCATTGTCACATTTTATTCAAAGCTGTATGGAGGGATGCTGGATGCCATCGGAGCTTGAAACCGCGGCCGAGGAAAAGGAATTCGAGGCGGCGGAAGAACCCCGCGACCGCACGAAGTTCATCTGGCTGGCCATCTTCGCCGCGTTCGCCGTGATGATCGGCGCCTTATGGCTGACCCAGCGGCCCAGCGACACCATCTCACAGGCGCGCGCCAAACACATCCTGGTGGCCGCCACCATGGGGGATCCCACCGAACGGCAACAGGCGCTCGTGCGCGCCAGGGAGCTGCGTCAGCGCCTGCTCGACGGGGCCGACTTCGAAAGCCTGGCCAAGGAATTCTCGAACGATCCCTACACCAGCCCGCGCGGCGGCGATTTGGGATACTCAAAGCGGGACGACTACGAAACGGCCATTGACGAATACGTGTGGAACGCGCCCCTGAACGAAATCAGCGACATCCTGCGCTCGAGCCGCGGCTACCACATCGTCGTGGTCACGTATCGGAAACTCTCGGCGGCCGATGAGCACGAGCAGAAAATCCGGGCGCGGGAAACCACCGAACAGGTGCCGCCCGCGGAGTAAGCCGTCGCCGGATTCGCGGATCGAAGTTCGCGGTCCGTACAGACTCCTGGGAACCTTAGGCCGCTTTGGGTTTCCATCCGCGTCTTCGGGATGAGCCGTTTTGCGCCTGAATCCGCGAAAAAGCCTGCGGATTCATTCGCAAACCGGCGGAGAACCTCGAGCTGTCTTAGTTCGGGGTCTTCTCGTAGTACTTCTGCAGGTTTTGAATGACGGTGGGATAGTTTTCCCAATCGCTGAAGAAGACTGTCAGGACCAGCAGAATGACCTGCTCGCCAATCGACGTGTTGCCATATCCGCCGCCGGTGATCGCCACTTCGGGCGACCGAGAAACGGTTCGCACGTGCCTCATCTATGTCATCCTTTCCCACCGGAACGCCGCCCCGGCACGCCATCCAACCCGTCTTCCACGACGGGTCCGCGCAGTATAACAAGAAACAAGATCCAAGAAACAACGTCCACATTACCCCACCCGACACCACCCGCGCGTGCTCGGGGGAGAGTCAGTAGCCGGCGACGGCGGGACCGGTTACGTTGACTCCACCGTCGGGGCCGAATTCGGCGATGGCGTGGGCACCGGAGTCGGGCGCTTCGACGGTGGCCTTGAGGGTGAAGTAGGGAATGCCGCTGCGTTCGGTGCGGGCGCCGGGGTGGTCGTGGCCCTGGAAGACGGCGAGGACGTGTCCGCTTGCTTCGAGGATTGTACGGACTTCCGCGGCGTTGTTGACGAAGAGATCCCCTTCGCCGTCGAGGCGCTGATGGACGAATACGGCCACAGGGCCCGTAGCGGCGGCGAGATCCCGCTTGAGCCAGTCCAACTCCGCAGTGGGGATATTGGCGTCGGTCCAGTCAAAATCGCCGCGTGCGTAGGGTATGCCGTCGGCGCGGAAGTTGGCGTCGAGCACGATGCCGTGCAGGCCTTTCGCGTTGAAGCTGTAATACGTCCTCACGCGATCGATTCCGGTATTCTCCGCCTCGGCCTGGAACTGCGCCTTCGTGATGCTGTCCATGTCGTGATTGCCGAGGACGTGATAGCGCGGACCTTTGAAGCGGCCGAACACGCTTTCGATGCGGCGCAGGTAGGCCAGCGTGTTCTGTTCCGACGGTACGAGATCCTGGTCTTTGAAGTCGCCCAGTTCGACGACGCAATCGATCGCTTGTTGGTTCATGAAGTCGATGTCGCGGGTGAGCTTGTCGACCGATGCGCGGTACTGCCGCCCATTCGCCGGTTCGCGTTCGGCGTAGTGGCAATCGGTGACCAGGCCGATGCGCACGGGCCGCTCAAGGGCCGCCCGCGCGCCGGTGGCGGCAAACGCGCACGCGATCGCAACGCCGGAAGTGCCCAGAAAGACGCGCCGCGTATGTTTGTCGTGCGAAGCCATGTGCCGCCATTTGTCCCGCGGGGGGATTACTAACCTCCGACACGCCGGTTCAGGATTGCATCCGCGTGTTTTTGCGGAATACAAGCCTGAACGGCTCACACCAGAGCATGCGGATGCAAACCGGATCCGGTCTAGAGTTTAGCCTACGGTTACTGTCTGAATCCATGTGAATCGAGGCGGTTCTCATGCTATCATGCCATCGTAACCGCCGGGGATGAATCGATGAATGCAATACCGGATCTTTTTGCAGAACAATATCTACTTGCGAAAGCCGTGTCCTTGGGCGCTTTCGACATTCCGGAATGGAGCTCGGAGGAGCGTGAACTTGTGGAGGGGCTTCAGGAATGGCCGGAGAGTAAGCGAGAACAAGCTAACATTCGCGGCAAGCTGGCAAGCGGTATTGATTTGTTGGGAGATGAGTTCCGGGGGATGCGGCCGGCTTCGATACGTCGCACCCTGGGTGCTACGTACACACCCTTGCCCATCGTGGACGCGATGGTTCGCTGGGCCGCCGCTACCCTTCAGCCCTCGCGGATCGTTGATCCGGGGGTAGGGTCTGGAAGGTTTCTTGTGGCCGCCGGACGCACGTTTCCTAATGCGACACTGGTTGGGATTGACGTGGATCCCGTGGCAACCATTTTGGCGCGCGCCAATTTGGCCGTCTCCGGAATGGGCAACCGCGCCGCGATCCATCTCGGCAAGTATCAAGATTTTCTTCTTCCCCAGTCTGAAAGGCGGACTTTGTTCATCGGGAACCCTCCCTATGTTCGACATCACGTTCTCTCGACCCATGAAAAGGACTGGCTTACAGCGGAATCGTCGAAATTGGGCTTTTCCTCCAGCCAACTTGCGGGACTACACGTTCATTTTATTCTGGCTACGGCCCTCAAGGCGTGCCCAGGAGATTATGGGGCTTTCATTACCTCGGCGGAATGGCTTGATGTCAATTATGGAAAGCTGGTGAGAGACTTGCTGCTTGGCCCTTTGGGAGGGCAGAGCGTTACATTGATCGAGCCGACGGTGCTTCCGTTCGAGGATGCTTCCACAACGGCGGCAATCTGTACCTTCCAAATCGGATCGAAGGCCACTTCCCTGTTCTTTAGGCGACTGGGAAAGCTGGATGATTTGGGCAGCCTTGAAGGGGGAAGGCGGATTCGCCGGGAGAGGTTGGTCTCGGAGCAACGCTGGTCGCATTTCACGAGAACCTCGTATCAGAAGCCGGCGGGTTACATCGAATTGGGCGAGTTATGTCGCGTGCATCGAGGTCAGGTTACCGGCGCAAACAGGGTATGGATTGCGGGTCCACTTAGTGCGGACTTGCCTGCGTCGGTGCTGTTTCCTTCCGTTACGCGAGCCAAGGAGTTGTTTGATGCGGGTTCAACGCTCGCGGATGACCGGATGCTGAAACGAGTCATCGACCTTCCGTTCGATCTGGATTCCATTGACCACGATGAACGCGTGGCGGTCGAGCGTTTTCTTAAGCGCGCCAAGGAACTCAATGCGCATCAATCCTACGTGGCCAAGAATCGCAAATCATGGTGGTCCGTTGGACTTCATGCCCCCGCGCCAATTCTTGCAACCTACATGGCGCGACGTCCGCCTGCGTTTGTTATTAATGCCGCCTTGGTTCGACATATCAATATTGCCCACGGTCTATACCCGAGAGATCCCATGTCCGATGCGTTGTGTTCGGCCCTGTGTACCTATCTGTCGCGCGAAACTCAGATGTCGCTGGGACGCACCTACTCTGGAGGACTCACGAAATTTGAGCCCCGAGAGATGGAACGCATACCGGTCCCACCGCCCGCTGAACTGTTGAGATTGAACGCATGATTCCAAGACCGGTTTGGACACGCGAGCAGCTTGATGTACGGCGCCAAAGAGCCATAGCCATTTTTCGCGAAAAACGCATTCTGGAGCCGCTTGAATTGTATCTTGAAGCCTTCGACATGTATCAAGGCACCGTAGAAGAGCTCCTTGAAGCCACGATTGATCTTTCCGAGTTGAGCGAGGAAACGGTAGAGGTATTGGCGGATCCAAGGCTTCTGGAGGCGCTTCGATATGCAGTTGGGCCGCCCATTTCGGCCGATGACTTGAAGACGCTGGCAGACGCAGGCTTGGCTCCAAATGTGATGCGCCATGATTCAGAAATGCGGTCGCGAATCATCGATGTGATCATTAATGGACTTGACCGACGACGATTCCCATGGGTATCAGAAAGGCGAGAGCCGTCCGAAGTGGAGAAGCGGGCCGCAGTTGTGGCTTCCGCCGCTCTTTTGGCCACTCGACGCTCATCTACCGCCAGACGTCATGAAGATAAGAATGCCCAAGAGAATGAGGTACAGGACTATCTCGTTGCTCAAGGCTTTCAACTAGTTGCACCACGTACCATAAACGTTCTTTCCGAAGCGCCCGAACCGGGTTCCTTCTGCCGAGAGTCCATGTTTGGCACGCGTAAAGCCGACATAGTCCTTGGTCTATGGGACCGCCGAGTTATGCCCATTGAATGCAAAGTCTCCAATTCGGCCCTGAACTCCATCAAACGTCTAAATAACGACGCAGCAGTCAAGGCAGAAAGCTGGCGCAGGGAATTTGGCGAACTCCAAGTTGTTTCGTCTGCCGTTTTGAGCGGAGTGTATGGCCTTGCGCATTTGGAGATCGCCCAACAGAGAGGCCTGACCCTCTTCTGGGCTCACGCGCTCGACGAGCTGGGCGTGTGGGCTGCAAGCACCAAGACGCGAAAGAACTGAATGTCAGGCTTTCCGTAAGCCGCTGTCCCGCAAAGGCGATAAGGAAGGCATCCTCTCCCACAAAGCCGGCTTGGCAGGAAAGCTCTGAACCGTTCCAACTATCGCGCCGAGGGTTCGGCGTTGCGCTCGCGTTCGTACTTCGCGAGTTCCTCCTGGCGCAGTTCGGTCTTGAGGACCTTGCCCGTGGCGGTCATGGGGAGGGCGCTGCGGAATTCGACGTAGCGCGGGTATTTATAGCCGGCCATTTCTTTTTTGGCCCACGCGATGATTTCCTGTTCGGTGACGTTTGACCAGGAGGTGGGGACGATGAAGGCTTTCACTTCCTCGCCGTACATCGCGTCGGGCACGCCCACGACCGCGGCCAGGGACACGGCGGGATGGGTCATGAGGACTTCTTCGACCTCGCGCGGATACACGTTGAAGCCGCCGCGCAGGATCATGTCCTTGGTGCGGTCGACGACGTAGAAGTAACCGTCTTCGTCCTTTTTGCCGACGTCGCCGGAGTGGAACCAGCCGCCCCGGAAGGCCTCGTCGGTTTCGACGGGCCGGCGGTAGTAGCCCTTCATGATGTTGTGGCCGCGAATGACGATCTCGCCTGGCTCGCCGATGGGGACGTCGTTCATGTCGTCGTCGACGACGCGCACTTCGACGCCCCAGATGGGCAAGCCGATCGAGCCGACTTTGCGCGGCCTGTCCTGGCGGTTGCAGGTGGCGACGGGAGAGGTTTCGCTGAGGCCGTAGCCTTCGAGGATCTGCACTTTGTACTTTTCCTCGAAGCCCCGGAGCACTTCGACGGGCATGCCCGCGCCGCCGGAACCGCAGACGCGCAGCGTGCGCGCGATGCGCTCGAGGTCGTACTTCTCGGCGTTGGGATGGTTGAGTAACGCCCAGAACATGGTGGGCACGCCGCAGAAGATGGTGACGTTTTCGTCCTGGAGGTTGCGCAGGGCTTCGTCCGGATCGAAGCGCGGCACGAGCACGGCGGTGGAGCCCGCGAGGAAGCCCGCGTTCATCTGGCAGACCTGGCCGTAGGAATGGAACAAGGGCAGCACGATCATCTGCACGTCTTCGGGCCCGGTGCCGTAGAGCATCTTGGACATGAGCGCGTTCATGCTGACGTTGGAATGCGTGAGTTCCGCGCCCTTGGGGCGTCCCGTGGTGCCGGAGGTATAGAGAATGACGGCCGTATCGTCGGGGGCGGTTTGAATCGTGTCGAAATCGGCCGGTTGCTGGATCAGATCGCCGAATGTGAGCGCGCCGGCAATCGGGCTTGCACTGCCGGGCGCCATCGTCATGATCCAGAAGTCCTTGCAGCCGGCGACCTGATTGAAGCCGGCCCATCCTTCTTCGGCCATGGGAAGCGTTTCAGTGCCCTCGAAGCAGATGTAGGCTTTCGCCTCGGAGTCCGTGAGGTGGTATGCGATTTCCCGGCGCTTGAACAGCACGTTCAGGGGCACCACGACCGCGCCCGCCTTGAGAATGCCGTAGTAGGCAATGGGAAAGTAGGGGTTGTTGGGACAACTGAGGGCGACTTTGTCGCCGGGGCGAATCCCGGCCGCCCACAAACCGCGGGCCACCTGCCGGGCCATTCGATCGACATCCGCGAAGGTCAGCCGCATGGGACCCAGGATGACGGCAGGCTTCTGCGGGTATTCGCGGGCACTGCTTTCCAAGACGTATGCCAGGTTGAGCATGGTACGATCCTTCACCGTGAATCGACAAACCTAACCTCACCCGGTGAATGGTCACACGATTTGCGTTGACGTGTCAAGCGGAGTTTCGCGCAGGTGAGCAAGCAGGGTGCGTGCATAATCTATGAGTTCGGCGGCCACGCGTTCGTGATGCGCGTCGAAGGGCAGCACGGGTTCGCGCACGGCGGGGGTTTCGTACATGCCCTGCGCGTGCAGCAGCCGCTTGAAGAAATGGAGCGAAATATCGAGGTGCTGGTTCGAGAACGCCAGCACGGGCAGCAGGCGATTGAACAGGACGCGCGCGTCGTCGCGGCGTCCTTCCCGGTACAGGTTGTATATGGCGACGTAGGCCTCGTGCAGGGCCGTCGGCATGAACGCATGCACGCCGCGATCGAGCGCCTCGATCATCTGCATCACCGCCCAGCCGCCCGAGACGTGCAGGCGCCCGTCGGTCGCTTCGAGAACCTCGGTGTATTTTCGTCCCGCGGGCACGACCTCTATCTTCAGGCCGCGGAAAGGCTCGATGTCGGCGAAGAGCCGCGCCACCAGCGGCACGGGCACGCCGTAGCCCGTGAAGTCCCAGTCTTGCAGCACGAGGAAGCCGGGGCACAACGCGGCCACCGCCTCGACGTCTCCCGTGTATTGGGCTTCGTTCTCGTAGGCGAGGCTGACCAGGATGCCGTCGCAACCCGCATCGACGAGGCTGCGCACGAGGCGGTCGCGCGCGCCGGCCGAGGGGGCGGAGCCGCCGCCGATGACCACCGCGCGGCCGCGGGATTCCTCGAGCACGGCGTTAACTACTTGCTGGCGTTCGGCCTCGGTGAGCTTGCCCGCCTCACTGGCCATGGCCGGCACCAGGAAGCCCGCCACGCCGGCGTTGAGCGCCGTGCGGACGTGCTGGCGCAGGCCTTCTTCGTGAATCTCGTTGGATTTGGTGAAGGGGGTGTTCAGGACGGTGACGATTCCGAACAGCGGCAGCAGATCTTTCACGAGGGATGACCTTTCCGAGCAGGGTCAGTGAGTACCACACCCGAGACAGAATATCTTCACCGGTCATCTTAACACCATGACGGCGGGGTTGATATTCCTTGACGCGCGAAAATATCGGGATTCCGAGCCGCGAAGACTCCAGGAAGACCGGCGCCCCCTCACCCCAGCCCTCTCCCTCATTGGGGCCGGGCGCTTCCCAAAAAGCGAGACGGACGCCTCGCTGTGTATGAGCGCGTCCGCCTTAGGAGATACCGAGCCTATGTCGGCTATGCGCGGTGGTGACGCATCCGTGCCACCGTCATTCCCGCCAGACCCAGACCCAACAGTAACAAGGTTGCAGGCTCAGGGATGATCGGGTTGGTTTGCAGGGTCAGGACCAGGTCCTGATAGTCGCGGTCCGACGGCTGCCAGAACGCCAGATCTTCCCACGCCAGGAAATACTGCCCGGCGATCGGCGATTGATACACCAGGAAATGCTCTTCGCCGCCGTTTCGGGCGTCTTCGCTAAACCAGTGGTTGCCGTCCGCGCGCCGGCCTTCGGCCGTCAGATAGAAGCCGAAGGGGCCCGACGGGCTGATGGTGGCGGAGACACCGCTGATCAGACCGTAGCCGGTCACGTGAAAGAGCTCGGTTTCGCTGACGGCGCCGCCGCCGGTCGGCTGGTAGTAGCCGAAGCGTTCGGTGGAACCCGCGTAGCGAGCCTGCGCCTCGATGGTCATCGAGGCACCCAGCGCCACATTGAACGTCTCCATGTTAACCTGGAGGGCATCCAGTTCGGAATTCGAGGTGTAGGTTGTGCCGTAGACGGCGTTGTAGATTTCGTACAGGTTGAGTTCGTCCGCGGGATTCAGGGGATTCCACGGCTCCTGAGGGGTAGTGAGCGCCATGGCCGGCGCGGCGATCACGACGCTTAACAGGATAGCGAGGCTTATCCTAAGAGTAAGTTTCATCTATTGGGTTCCTCCTGGGGGTTGGGGCGAGGTACTTATGACACTGATGACAATCGAACTCCGCCGCCGAAGTGGTGGCTTGCGGAGTCCTGGAGTGGGAATTCCTTGAAGGGGATTGCTTCAACTACGCGGATGGAAAAAATCGGTGTTTCCTTCCGAAACAAGTGCATTGATCGTGCCGATACGGTGTTATGAGGCTAGATCCTTTAGTGGAAACGACTTAGATTCATGCGTCGTTCAGGGGGGGCTCGTGAGGGCCGCTAATGGTTTGTCATAAATGACAATATAGTTGTCTGTTCGCGGCGTTCAGATTTGACTGTTTTCTCTGTCTAACGTGGTCAATTATAATCCAACAATGCGCCATTTGCAAGAAATCTGCCAAGAGATCAATAAAGACAATTCTTGCGGCACGGCGCGGTTGCGTAAAGCCCGCCAATGCCATTAGAACAGAGGGGGCTGCTACATGCGCTCCAAGGCCTTTATGCCCAGCAAATTCAATGCGTTACGCTGCGCCTGAAGCGCTGCTGCGCAAAGTTGCGCGCGGGCCGTGCGCATGGCCTCGGATTCTGCTGCCAGTACCGGGCAGTCGTGGTAAAACGTCGTAAAAAGCCGCGCGGTGTCCAGCGCCGCTTGCGCAACGGGCGAGCAATCGCGCTGGGTAAGGGCCTCTTTGACCGTATCGGGGAAGGTGGCAAGCTTCATCACGAGCGCCCATTCGGAGTCGCTTTCGACCGGAAAATCCTCGGCGGTCTCGGCGGGAACCTCGCCGAACTTGCGCAGGATGGACGCGGTGCGCGCACACGAATACTGAATGTAGGGACCGGTGTCGCCGGTGAACGACAGGCTGGATTCCCAGTCGAAGGTGACGTTGCGGTTGGGACCGACGCGCAGGATGGCGTAGCGCACCGCGCCGACGCCGATCTGTTCCGCGATGATCCTGCGCTCGTCGGCGGGCAGGTCGGGCCACTGCTCGTCGACCTTGGCGCCGGCAAGGCTGGCGGCCTCGTCGAGGAAGTCGGACAGCAGCACGACGTTGCCCTTGCGGGTGGACATCTTGCCTTCCTTCAGCAGGATGTAGGAGTAGTAGACGGTTTCCGGGAAAGGCTTACCCGCCGCGCTCAGGATCAGGCCGACCTGCTGGGCGTAGAGCTTGTGGTCCTCGCCGAAGACGGCGATGTTGAGGTCCGGGCCCTTCTCCATCTTCTCCATGGTGTAGGCGAGATCGCGGTAGCCGTACATCGAGCTGCCGTTGGCGCGCATGAGCACAAAGTACCGGCCTTCGTCGCGGGGCCTTTCCGGCCACCCGAGCTTGCACAAGTCGACGACGAGACGGTTATCCTCGTCGACGAACACCGCGTCCTTCTCGCGCAGGGCCTCGAGCACGGCCTCGAACCGGGGGTCTTTGAGGAACCGCGACTCGCGATCGAACACGTCGTAATGGATGTCGAGGCGGCCCAGCACGGCGATTTGGCCGCGCAGGCAGGTTTCCGTGACGGCGTGGAAGCGGCGGGCCGTTTCGGGGTCGCCCTCTTCCATCTTCGCGAGCAGATCGTAGCCTTTGGCCTTGAACTCGGGGTCCGCCTCTGAGCGCGCGTTGGCGTTGACGTAGGCATCGAGCATCTCGTCGAAGGTGAGCTTCTCGGGATCGTCGACGGCCAGCACAAGGAGGGCGATCTGGCGACCCATGTCGTTGACGTAGTAGTGGACCGTGACGTCGTAGCCCTGAAAACGCAGGAGGCGCACGAGGGCGTCGCCGATCATGGCATTGCGGGCGCGGCCGACGTGGGGGCTGGCGTTGGGGTTGATGCTGGTGTGCTCGACCAGAGCCTTGCGGCCGGCGCCTTCGTTGCTCGAACCGTAGCGGTCGCCTTCGGTGAGGATGGCCTGGACGATCTTCCGCGCGTATTGGCCGCGGTTCAGGCGAAAGTTGATGTAGGGGCCGGTGACGGTGACGTTCTGCACCTCGGGACCGAACGCGACCTCCTGGGCGATGCGGGCGGCGACCTGCGGGGGTGCCCCCTTGAGCTTGCGCGCGCTCAGGAACGCGGGCAGGGCGATGTCGCCGAGCTCAATCTTCGGTGCGGGCCCAAACGGCAGGTCCGAGGCGTCCAATTCGGGAAACTTCGCCAGGATCGGCGCCGCAATCGATTCAAAGGGGTTCACGTCACTACTCCTCTCGCCATTCGCGCGGTTCATGCAGACGCTGAGGTCTATCACAACTTTATGCGCATTGTAAAATCGAGGAAATTCCGGGCCTAGCTAGGGTCTTTCACGGATGTGAGTCGCTTCATGTACAAACCTTGCATGTTGAGCCAACCACCCGAGACACAGCGTCAGAGGGTGGTGGTGAGAAATTATCAACCAACCGACTCCGGGACTTTGCCAAGAACATTTCCAACAGCCGCTTGGGGACTGCCCAGGCCTCTCGCGGGGCCGCACTTCTCCCGCGGCTGGGAGAAATGCGGGGAAAGGCTCCGTTCTACCTTGCCTTGGTCAGGGGACGGAATGAGAGCATGATTTCTTTGCGGGCGCGGTACGCGCCTTGGTCGAGTATGACAAGGTTGCGTTTCAAAAGGGCATCGAGATCCCGTGCGAGGGTCTTTGGCGTCTTCTGGGCATAAAGTTGGGCTAGTTGGGGGGATAAGCCGGCAAGATCAGCTTTCGAAACGGGTCCCTCTCTTCGCGATAGTTCGAGAGCAAGAAGACGTTGGCGCACCTCGGACTTCCCGTCTTTGTCGCGAAAAACCTCATAGACGTAATCCCGCCAAGCAATCTCGTAATTCTGTCCCCAAACTCGAGTAAGTTGCTCCTTAAGTCCGTCGAGAAATCCTTGCGCCGCATACTCGATAAAAGGAAGAACTTCGCCGCCAGACTTGCTGGCCCGATCCAATTGCCGATAGTACTCCGTTCGGGTCTGGTTATAATGATTGCTAAGGAGATGCGCCGCCGGCGCGGGCACGCCGGAAGATAAGAGAATCTGAAACTCAATCAAGCGCGCCGTTCTGCCGTTGCCGTCGCCAAAAGGATGTATCCAGGCAAGATAGAGATGGGCCAGGATGGCTTTCAAGATCGCAAAGCTGACGCCGCAACTCTTCATTTTGTCCGGTGGCGAGAATGTGCCGCCTTCCAACCACTCGAAGAGTTTTTCGAGCAGGTATTCGCAATCTTCGGCTGGCGCGCCTCGGTATACATTTCCCACAGTCACGCTGTATAGGCGCAATTCTCCGGGAACAACCTCCGTACCGACATCGAGTTTTTCGAGCACCTTAAGATTCAGTGCCTTCAAGCGCCTCACGTTCAACTCCAACGGTCTTCCCGCTTCCACCGCTTCCAAGGTCTCGTTACAGGCCGATTCCACATTCTTCACTTCTTGCACGAGGTATTCTCGGGAAGGAGAAACCTCAAGTTGTCCGGCCAAGTGTTTTTGCACTTCTTCCTCGGTAAGCGTATTACCTTCAATGGCGGTGGTGGCTTGTAAGCCCTTCGCAAGGTAAATCAAGTGCAGTTCATGCGCCGTAGCTGGTTGCAGCGGAGACAGGGAAAGATGTTCACACTTCGATTGGCATTCGCCAAGCGACATCCAAAGCTTTGGGCTCGCGGCAGATAAGTCCGCCGAGAATCTTAGCCACGGATGCGTCCTTGAATATGTCCTCATGTATGTCCGCCGTAAGTTGTTTACAATAAATAAGATACAATGTTATATGTGAAAGTTTTGTACGGCTATTTAGCCACAATATACCACAAGAGACGTGAAGATGAAAGTGTATGGTCGCCCGCAAAACAAGCGAATAGCAACTGCCTAGGCTCGAAACGTCCTGTTGTATGCGCTACACCGTTGGCGACTGCCAATAGAAACCGGCAAGTTGCCTCGGAGGGCACGCCTGTCAGGGCACAGTACCTGCCTCTGTCCCGAGACGGGGAGTTGCACCCGAAATATGAATCCGGGCTTGCGGCGTTTGTTGCACAAATATGGGGTTGCAAGGGTATGATGTTGGCGGCTTAAGAAATCTGGGATTAGGGAGGTTTGCAATGGTTCCCTTTGAGCTTGGATTGGATCCGCAGCGCGTCCATGCGGCGGTGGTGCATCTGCCGGTGGCGTTGGCGCTGCTGGGGATTCCGCTGGTGTACCTGACGGCGGTGTCGTCGAGCGACAAGGAAACGTTGCGCCGCTTGACGCTGGCGTTCTATGCGTTGCTGATTCCGCTGGCGCTGCTGGCGCAGTGGACCGGCGAGGGCGCGCACGACCAGGTGCCGGCGAATATGACGGCGGAGGTGTACGACCGCATCGAGCAGCACGAGGAAATGGCGGAGCAGGTGTGGATCTTCGCGGCGGTGACGGCCGTGTTGCTCGCCTTCAGTACGTTGAAGCTCAAATGGTTCCGCACGGCGATGATGAGCCTCGCGATGGTGGCGAGCCTTGCGACGGGCGGGTGGATGGCCGTGACAGGGCATTTGGGCGGCGACCTGGTGTACACGTATGGCGTGGGCACGCCCGGCAAGGCCTTGAACCGTCCGCTGGCGGCGGCGCCGATGCCGACGCCTCCGTCGACACCCACGCCGTTGCCCGTGCCGCCGACGCCGATTGAAACGCCGCCGGCGCCTCCGGTTGAGGCGATTCCCGCGCCGGTGGAGGTGACGCCGACGGCGCCCGTTCCGGAACCTGCGTCCGTTGAGACGACTCCTGTGGCCCCTCCGGCGGAGGCCGCGCCGGCGCCGATCGACGCCGCGCCCGCGCCGGTGGAGACCACACCGGTAACGCCGCCGCCCGTGGCCGATGCCCCGCCCGCGGAGCCGTCGTTGGCGATTCGCGATATTGTGCCGGAGGCGGCGGCGAAGGTGAGCTACGCGAATGACGTGCGCCCCATCTTTGCTGAGGCGTGCATCGATTGCCACGATGTGGATGGGCCGAAGGGCGACCTCAGCGTGGCGACTGTGGCGGATATGCTGAAGGCGGGGAAGAAGTCGGGGCCGGGCGTGATTCCGTTCAAGCCGGACGACAGCTCGATCGTGCAGTACATCCGCGGCATCAAGCAACCGCAGATGCCGCGCAAGCGGCCGCCGCTGAGCGAGGACCAGTTGCACGTGATTCGTATGTGGATTGCCGCGGGCGCGATGGACGACTCCGCCGCGCAGCCCGCGCCGAGCGCGCCCGAGCCCAGCTCGCACCCGTCAAGTGGCACGCCACTTGAAGCGGGCAAGCCCACCGAGGGTACTTTGTTGGCGATGGCGCGGTAACAATCGAAAGACGGTAGCGCCCGGCCTCTGGGCCGGGCGTTTTTAATGTAACCCCGAATTCCCATTCGGGGCTTTTTGTAGCGCTGACCTCCAGGTGAGTTTTCCGTATCCCCGCTTCCCAGGGGGAGCTCTTAAACTGACTGAAGACTCCCATTCGGAGATGGGAGCTACATTAGGAAGCCTCGCTACGGTCGGCGCTCTTGTCTCAAGACCGACCTGGAGATCAGCGTTACAAAAGAGCTACCTAAAGGGTGGGTCTACTCGACAATTGCGATCGAGTAGGGAGCGAGGGTCACTTCCGCTTTTTCCGGCACCTTTACCCTGGCCTCGGCGTCGCTGTAGTTCAGCACGGCGTAGGTGCCGTTCTTCAGGGCGCTCACGTAGACCTCTTCGGGCTTCTCGGTTCGCAGCACGGCTTGTGTCATGGGGTCCAGATCCGGCATGGCGAGCAGGGCCTCGTAGACCTTGTCCGTATAGCGTTTCGGCGGTTCGCGGTCTTCGGTGATCAGGAGGGCTTTGCCCTTGCCGGTGTCACCCGCCTTCCAGCGTTTGTAAACCGCCGTGTCGCTCTCGACTGTCAGCAGGGGCATGCGGTCCCACTGCATGGCCATGACCGTGCCGCCGTCGCGCACCCACGCGTCGATGGCATTGAGCACGTCGGCCTCGACGATGTTGCTCCACAGGAACACGAGCACCTTATAGCGCGAGAGTGCGCCGTCCTGAATCATGCGCTCGCTGCAGAAATCGAAATCGAGCCTCGGCCGCAGCGTGGCCACGCGCTGATAGAAGGACGAGGCGTACAAGTTGCGGAACACGCCGTCGTCGAGCTTTGACAGCGTATCCGGATACAGCGCGGCCACGTCGATGACCGGTTCGTCGCGCCGATCGAGCAGGGGCGCGAGCTTCAGCCAGGCCGGGATGGCCTGATCGCTGCCCATCAAGTTGCCGTTGTAGAAGAACAGGTGATCGCCGTCGTTGATGAGGACGTTGTAGATGCGGGCGGCAACGCCCTTGGCGGAGTTGAACCCGGCGGGCTCGGAACCGAAGTCGACGCCGTAGAATCGTGCCGCGGACGAGGCCATGCGGGTCACCTGGAAGTTCTGCGCGTAGCTGTCGGTCTCGTTGGTCACGCGGATGCCGCCCTTGACCTTCACCATGCTTTTCGCCTGGTCGGTGTAGTCGGTGCCGCCCTCGACGAAGCCCCAGCCGCCGGCGGATTGATACACCGGCGTGTTGGGCAGGCCTTCGCGGGCGAACAGGGCCCAGCGCTCACACCAGTCGGTCATCGCGCCCATGTACCAGTCGACGAAATCCTTGCGCTGGCGCTGCGTTTCCGCGAACTGCGGCACGAAACAGTGCACCTCGCCCCATTGCGTGTACTGCGAGCCCCAGGCGGCGTTGAGCGCGTCGATGCTGCCGTAGCGCGCCTTCAGCCACGCGCCGAAATGCGCGTCGGCATAGGGATCGCCCGCCCACCAGCCGATGTGGATGTGTTCCTTCAGGTTCTTGTAGCCCCAGTTGCCGCCGGCGGGGTACTGCGACTCGCCGTAGTTGCCCGACGGGCCGAGGCGGATGCCCAGCAATTGTCCGGTGGGCTCGTAGTGGGCGCCGAAGGCCTTCAGGAAGGCCTGCACGTAGGGCGTCTGGTTTTCGCAGAAGATTGACTGGATGTTGTTGCTCTTGCCGTGCTCGAGGCAGGTGAAGCCGGCGTTGCTGGGCGAGTCGTGGTACCACTGCGGCAGGCTGTAGGCCGAGCCGACGATGAGCAGGGGGAACCATTTCAGCCCGTGGCGCTGGGCTTCATTCACAACGCCGTCGTAGTAGGACCAGTCGAGGCGGCCCTTCTCCGCCTCGATGAAGTTCCATTTGGCGTAGCTTTCCACGCCGGTAAAGCCAAGCGTGGCGGCCAGCGGACACAGTTCGCGCATGCTCTGGAGCGCGTCCGGCAGGCCGGAGGTTTCGTCCGCATCCGCGCCCACCGATATGACCAGTTGCATTGGCCGGGCTAGCTTCACGCGCGCGGGCGGGCCCACGGGGATTTCCGCGCGTACGGCGTCTTCTTCGCCGGGGTCGAGCGCGGTCTTCAGCACGAGGCGCCGCACCGCGCCGATGCCTTCGATGCGGATGTCGCAGCCGTCCTCGCCGCGATGGCGGAACTCGGGACGCGCCAGGCGGAACAGCGAGCGGCGCGGGTGTCCCGTGCCGGTGCAGGTGTAGCCCGCGACCGGGTCGGCCGGTGCCGCGGGACCCGCCTCGCGCGAATCGTAACGGACGCTCGTAAGGCCGAGGAAGGTGTCCTGGTGCTCGATGAGGAGGAATACTTCCTCCGCGTTCGCGGCGAAGGTTTCAGGCACGCGGAAATGCAGGCCGTTGCGTTTGTAGTAGTCGGAGGTGTTTTTCGGCAGCGACACCACAGGCGTACCGTCCGCCGCCTGCCCGCTTACCGACGCGCCCACTGCCGAGATGCCGTCGCTTTTCGGCGAAGCCGCGTCGAACACGATCGAATCCGCCCAAGCCGCCGAGGACAACACGAGAAGACACAGTACTGCAAACCGCATGATGAGTGCCCTACCTTATTTCATGCCCGTGGGATGTCTCACCGGAACCTCGTGGATTCTACACAAACCTGCCCCCGACCGCGAATAAGGGGGCTTCATGTAACCCCGAATTCCCATTCGGGGCATTTGTAGCGCCGACCTGGAGGTTGAGGCTGTTAAGAAAAAAGCAAAAGTCCCGAATGGGAATTCGGGGTTACATAAAGAAACACCCCCAAGCCCTTGTTGCCGGACTTGGGGGTGTGGCAATTGGTTCAGGTTACTCGCAGCAGCAGCCACAGCCGCAACCGGTGCTGCTCAGCTCGACGATGCGGTTCAGGATGCTCTCGGGGTCGAGGCCCTGATGCGGGATGTGTTCGGCGAGGCCGCCTTCGCCCTGCTTCGTGGTGGCCATGACGGAGTAGCGGGGACCGAAGCCGCGTTCGAGGAGCCACGAGCCGAAGCGCGAGCCGAGGCCCGTGGTGCGGTTCTGCGATTCGGCAACAATCACAAACCCGGTCTCGCCGATCTTTTCCATCATGTCTTCGTCGACGACGTTCAGGGTTGACTTGTTGATGAGGCCGACGTCGATGCCCTGCTGGCGGGCGCGTTCGACGGCGTCGAGGGCGCGGTAGAGCATCTCGCCGTAGGACACCACGTAGCCGGCGCTGCCTTCGCGGATGACTTCGTCCTTGCCGGGCACGAACTTGTAGCCGTTGGCCGGATCGAAGTACTTCGTGCCGTCTTCCTTGAGAATGAAGGGCGTGCCCGAGCGAGTGGAGAAGATGTAGCGCAGGCCCGGATCGAAGAAGATGGTCTCGATCGCTGCCTTGAACTGCAAGGGATCGGACGGGAAGTACAGGCGCGTGTGGTCGAGTTCCGGCAGGCCGTTGTCGACGAACATGATATTGATGCCGAAATGGCAGGTGTTGTCGGCCATCTCGTCGACGCCGGCGTGCGAGAAGTGGCACAGGATGTTCGCTTCGTTCAGACGCGCCATCGTGGCCTCGGAGAGGATCATTTCCGAGAAGGCCGAGAACGTGGCGAAGATGCCCTGCTTGCCTTTTTCGAAGCCGAAACCGGCCGCGGCCGAATAGTTGCCGCGCTCCATCACGCCGCCGTTGAAGAAGATCTCGGGGTATTCCTTGTGGATGTCCTTGAGGCCGGTCGAGCCTTCGAGGTCGCTGTCGATGACCAGCACGCGCGCCTTGCGGTCTTCGGGCGTCATCTTGGCGAGGACGCCGTTGACGTATTTGCCGAAGTTCGAGCGGTTGCGCTCTATCTCCTTGGTGCTGCCGAGGTAGGTGGCGCTCGACTTGGTCTTCTCGATGCCTTTGAGGAAGTCGATGAGATGGGTCATGCCGCGCGCTTCGAAATACTTGGTGGCGTTGGCAACCGAGACGACATCGTGCGCGCCGGGCTTGCCTTCGACCTCGGGGATGCCGGGGGCCATGATGCGGCGGTTGACGAGCGCTACGGGGCCGGGCGTGTTGAGCGCCTTATGGAAGCGTTCGTAGAGGGTGTCGAAGTCTTCGCCTTCGCCGGCGTCGACCGTGAGGCCCTGGCCGCCGAGCGTCTTCGCGACGTCGTAGCCGGGCATGTACTCTTTCGGGTGGCCGGCGATGGTGACGTTGTTGTCGTCGATGAGCAGCTTGATGTTGATGTTCTTGGCAACAGCCGTGCGGGCGGCTTCGGCGTCGTCGCCTTCCATCTGCGCACCGTCGCTGCCGAACACGACCACGGCCTTGTCCGGGTTGGCCATGGCGACGCCGTTGCAGAACGCCCACATGTGGCCGAGACGGCCGGAGCTGAACTTCACGCCGATCGACTCGTCGCGCTCGGGATGGCCGTAGAGGCCGAAGCCGGCTTCGCGGTAGTGGAGCAGCTTCTCCATCGGCATCTCGCCGTTGAACGCGGCGATGGCGTATTGGATCGCGACACGATGGCCGGACTCGTCAAAAGGCACGGGATACACGGACCCGCCGCGCATGAAACCGTCCGCCAGGAGGAATTCCGGGACGATGTCGTACGGGCCGCCCGTGTGGCCGCCGAGACCCTTGGCGTCGGCGACGGCGCTCATGAAGATGATGGTGTCGCGCATGACTTGGATGTTGGTGATCCATTGCTGGCGCTGCTCGGCGGTGAGCTTGGGCTGCGCGGGATCCAGCGTCAAGGGCTTATAGGCGCTTACATCGAGTGGAAAATCCATGGCGGTTGGACCCTTTCTACGGTCTGAACGAAATCACTATGGCTGTGCCAAACGCGGAACAACAACTCCGCAGGCATAAATGTCCCCACTACCCCGGCGAGCCGCTCCTATCGCATGCGCGGCAATTCCGTATCGGTAGACCAAATGCTATACCATATAGCCGAAATCGGGCCGTTTTTTCAAGGTTGGCGTCGAGAGGGGAGTTTTTCCAT
>JAVEWL010000435.1:0-5154 GCA_034004565.1 FCB group bacterium
CTACTGCCGGATGACTTCTTTCCAGGTGCCACCTTCAAGCCGCGTGACGAAGGAACGTGGCTTGTGGATGGGATCGACGCGAATTACTGCCCCCTGCCCCCATGCTTTGTGGCACCCCCAAGCCGGATTCATGGATTGGGGGTGTGGGTGAGGGGTGCCCAAAGTCCCACACCTTCTTCTCCTCCTTGCTGTCGTTGTGGTCCTTGCTGTCCTTCCCTTGCCCACACCCCCAAGCCATAAAGCCGCCTTGGGGGTGCCACAAAGCATGGGGAGAGGGGTGCCACCCGGACAAAACCCCTCTGGCACCAAGCTAAAGTGTTACGCAATCCACTGTATCCACAGCGCGTTCAACCGCGTCAGGTTCGAATGACGCGCAGGAATTCTTCGGCCGGGATCTGTCCGTCGCGCAGTTTCTGGCGGCACCGATCGGCCATGGTTTTCAAGCCCGATGCCGCGCAAATCTTCTCGATGGGCTGGTCTTCGGCGATCATCTTGCGGACGTTGGGCGTGACTTCCAATACTTCGAAGATGCCGGTGCGTCCCCGGTTGCCCGTGCCGTAGCAACTGGAGCAGCCTTCGCCGCGGTAGAGTTTTTTGACCGACTCCGGGAGGCCGGCGGACTTAAGCAGGGTTTTGGCCGGCGCGTACGCTTTCTTGCAGTCGGGGCAGATGAGCCGCACGAGGCGTTGTCCGACGACGGCCGTGAGGGCGCTTGCGATGAGGTAGGACGGCACGCCCATGTTGCGCAGGGTGCTGATGGCTTCGGGAGCATCGTTGGTGTGGAGCGTGCTGAAGACCAGGTGGCCGGTCATGGCGGCGCGGATGGCGATGCGCGCGGTGTCGGCATCGCGGATTTCGCCCACCAGCAGCACGTCGATGTCCTGGCGCAGGGATGCGCGCAGGGTGTTGGCGAAGGTCATGCCGATATCGGGATCGATCTGGACCTGGTTTATGCCTTCGACCTGGTATTCCACGGGATCCTCGAGGGTCACGATGCTGTCCGTGGTGACGTTCTTTTCGTTCAGGGCCGAGTAGAGCGTGGTAGTCTTGCCGGAACCCGTCGGGCCGGTGACGAGAATCATGCCGTAGGGCTGGGCAATGAGGCGCTCCATGCGCTCGCGGTCTTCGTTCTCGAGGCCGAGATCGCCGATGCCCTGCAGCACGGACGACTGATCGAGGAGACGTAGCACAACGCGCTCGCCGAGGTAGGTCGGCAGCGTCGCCACGCGGATATCGAGGCCCCTGTTTTTGGTTTCGAGGCTGATATGGCCGTCCTGGGGCCGGCGGGTTTCGGTAATGTCGAGGTCGGAGAGGATCTTGATGCGGGAAATGACCGCGTTTTCCACCTCGTGCGGGATTTGCATGACGTCGTGGAGCACGCCGTCGATGCGGTAGCGCACGCGCGTGTGGCTGTCTTGCGGATCGAGGTGAATGTCGGTGGCGCCCGCTTTGGCCGCGCCTTCGATGATCGTCGTGACCAATTTGATGACGGGCACGCCCGACGCCTGTTTGGCGATGTCCTCGAAGCGAAGACCTTCCGTTCCCGGCTCAGCGCCCACGGGTTTGTCCACCATGACTTGGGCTCCCTTTGCTTTATTCTTCGAGTTGGTCTTTTGAGACTTGTCCGCCGTCACCACTTGCGCGGCCGCGGGGGACGGGGCGGCGACGGTCTTGGCGGGCGGTGTCAGCTTTCCCGTGCGAAACGCCAGGTACCGCGCCGCGATCTCCTCGCGAAGGTCCTTTACGTCCGTCAGCATTGGATAAATGCGCTTGCCGAGTTCGATGCCAACGTTTTTGAGGGCGTGACGCTGCTGCGGATTGGCGATGAGCACCAGGAGCCGGTCGCCTTCGATGCGAACCGGCAGCATGTCGTTTTTACGGGCGACGCGTTCGGTGATAGCTTCGAGGGCCCGCGGCTCGCTGGGGGTCGACTCGAGGTCGCAGAATTCGAGGCCGTGCTGGCGTGCCAGCGCGATGGCTTTTGCGCGCTTGTCGATGAAGCCGCGGCTCAGGAGGATGTCGCCGAGCAGGCGCCCGCTGGTGTTCTGTTCCGCGAGGGCTTCTCGAAGCTGCGCCTCGGTCAGTGCGCCCATATCGACGAGCGTCTGGCCGAGGGTAAGGTGTTCACGACGTTCCGACTTGGGATGGAATTGATAAAAAAGCGGCGATAGCAAGGTCTTCTTCATGCCCAGAACCCTTATTGCCCATTACGAACCCCGATACGCTTTGGCGCTCGTACTTGCCCGAAAGGCGTTTCAACTACCCGGTCGCCGGCACCGTTGACGCTTTCGCGGGGAAATCGTCCTCGGCGCACCACCATAACAAAACGCGCGCGCCCGGTAAAGAACTCTGCGCAAATCGCGCAAATATCACCGGACCGAAATCCCGCGCGGTGTTTTCGGAGCGGGAATGGGGAGTATGGGAGGCATACTTGAGCGCCCCCTCACCCCGACCCTCTCCCCCGATGGGGGAGAGGGGGAAAGCAGGGCGCGACCGCATGTTCTGTCCCCCTCTCCCCCATCGGGGGAGAGGGACGGGGTGAGGGGGCATTTCCATTTTCCATTCCGTCCCGCTTACCGTTCCGCTCCGAAGTACTCCACAATAGCGCTCACAATGGCATCGGCAACAGCCTGCCGGGCCTTAACATCGCGCATGCGATTTTCGGTATCGCCGTCGGCCACGGTGGCGGGCTGGAGCAACACGGCGGGGGCGCCGGTCTGCTGGACGACGTACGACACCGAGGGTGTTACGGTTTGGATGCCGAGGGCACGGGCGAGCGCCGTGGCAAGGCGGGTGCCGTTGGGGCTGTTGGGATAGTGGCCCACAAACGCGTTGCCGCCGGCGCGCTGGTGGCCTCCCGCATCAAGGATCTTGCTGGCCGATTGGGGCGAGCCGTAGGACACGCTGACGACAATGTTGGCGCCGAACTCGCCGGCGATTTCGACGCGGCGCATTTCAGAGGGATCCGAGTCGTCGATGCGGGTGAGGAGGACTTCCGCGCCGGCGTCGCGCAGGGCGGCGGCGGCGCGCCGGGCCACGTCGAGGCTTATGTCGCTGCCGCGCGTTGCAAGCGGTCCCACGGCGCCGGCGTTGCGTCCGCCGTAGGCCGGGTCGAGCACGATGCGTTTGCCGAACATCACGCCGCCGTGTTTGCGTTGCATCATGATTGTTTCCGAGGGAGCCCCCAATGGCCGGGAGCCAATCTCGTATCCTTTGCGGAAAACGAGGACCTCGTTTACCTCGGCCGGTATTGCCGCCCAGCCCTCGGCGGTGGTGAGGGCGAGCACCGTTTGCGTTTCCGAAACCACGGCCTGGCCCAGAGGCGCGTTGCTCTGCGCATCCTGCACGCGCAGCGAGCGGAAGGCTTGCGGGCCTTCCTCGAGTTGAGTCTGCGCTTCGACGGTCCCGGATACGAACACGAGCGGGCTCCGCGCCCAGCCCGCCGCAAGGTAGAACCGTGCCGTGCCGTCGCCTGTTTCCGCCTGCGCGCCCGTGGTGGCGAGCGTTACGGGCGTGCCGTCGGCCACGGGGAGTCCGAACGTGTCGGTGACCCGCACCTCGAACAGCACCTCCGTTTCGGGCGAGCCCGCGAAGGCGCCGGGGCGCTGGGTGACGGCCACTTGCGCGACGGGGCGGTTCACCACCGCGTCGACGGGGAATGCCGTTGCCGCGCCCTTGGCGTTGCGCACGCGCACTTCGATTTGGCGCGGGCCGTTGGGCAGCGGGTCTTTGAAGGTCCAGGTAAGCACGTGACCCTGCACCCTGGCGTCGCCCGGGGCCGGTTTGCCGTCGAGGAAAGCCTCCACCGAGCCTTCGTCGAGCGGCAGGCCGCGTGTGAATTGCGCCACGACGAGCTGCGTGAGTTCGTCCGGCGCGGTGACGAGTTCCGCCGACACCGGCCGTGGCGGATCGAGCGCGAAGTAGCGCGCAAGCCCGGCCGCGATGGCCAGGGCCTCGGCGCGCACGCCTTCGTCCGTGGCCATGAGCGTGGCGTTGCCGGCGTGGGTCATGTAGGAGGTCTCGAGAAGCGACGCGGGCAGGCGCGATTCGCGCAAAACCTTGTAATTGCCAGGCAGGAGCAGTTTCGAGGGCGCTTCGGGGCGCATGCGGTAGGCCAGTTCGTGGGTCATGGCCTGGCCGAGGTCGAGGCTGGGGCCGGAGTCGCCGAGCTTGTAATAGACCTCGAGGTCGTTGCGGGCGGAACCCTGCGCGATGTCCGCATTGTGATGGATGCTGACGAACACCTCCGCGCCGGAGGCGTTGCCGATTTCGCTGCGGGCCAGGAGATCGGCGGAGGCGCTGCCGGGCTTGGGCACCGCGTCGCCGGAGCGCGTCATTACCACGTTTGCGCCCGCTCCCTGGAGGAGGCGCTGGACTTCGAGTGCGACGTTCAGGTTCACGTCGCCCTCGCGCAGGCCGTTGGACGGGGCCACCGCGCCGGGCCACGGTCCGCCGTGTCCGGGATCGAGCGCGACGGTGCGCCCCGCGAGGGGGCTGAGGTCGGGCGCGGGCGTTACCGGGATCTTCGGCACGGGGGCTTCGCCTGCGACGGGCGGCGGCGCCACAGGGGGCTGCACGGCCGGGGGTTGCGGCGTGACGCAGGCGGCGGCGCTCAAGAGCAGCAGGGATATCCAAAGATGTCGGCGCATCGAATCACTCCTCGTGGGGTAGCCCAGGTTTTTGTAGAGGATAATAGGATTTTGGGCGGGGAAAGGAAAACGGGGGAGGGATCTTATAGGTCCTATGGGTCGGATGAGATTCCCATAAGACGCATAAGACCTGTAAGACCCATCCTCAGTGCTCCCCAGTTTCCATTTGCCTGATATTCGAGCCCGCTTCAGCGGGCTTTTGACCTTTGCCCCCGCCTTACAGGCGGGGGGTAAGGGCTTCCCTCTATCGAAGAAGCCGGCTTCAGCCGGGCTTTTCGATCCTGCTTTAGCTGAAGCGAAGCCCGAGAAGTCCGGCTGAAGCCGGCTTCCTCTTGAAAATGAAGCCTGCTACCCCCCGCCTGAAGGCGGGGGCAATGGTCAAAAGCCCGCTGAAGCGGGCTCGAATATCAGGCAAATGGAAACTAGGGAGCACTGAGAGACCCATCAGGTGCTTTGGGTTTTGGCCACCGCGTATAATCCATCAACCAAACTCAGGGGGGATTTT
>JAVEWL010000436.1:0-5145 GCA_034004565.1 FCB group bacterium
ACGACGCTCTTCCGATCTGGATTGGTCTCTATGCAATCGCCGCGGGCAGCTTGAAGTGCACGTCTTCGTTGACCACGAAGCTCTCTTCCACTTCGACCGGGCCGCGCATCCGCAGATAGTCTATCACCCCTTGCACCAGGTGTTCCGGGGCCGACGCGCCCGCCGTCAGCAGGACGGTGTCCACGCCTTCGAGCCACTTCTCGCGGATGCATTCGGCACTGCTCACGAGGTAGGCCGGCTTGCCCTTTGCGCGGCAGATCTCCGCCAGCCGGTTCGAGTTCGCGCTTTCGCGGTCGCCCACCACCAGCACCAGATCCGCCTCCGGCGCCAGCGCGTTCACCGCCGCCTGCCGGTTCTGCGTGGCGTAGCAGATATCGTCCTTCGGCGGGCCCTGGATCTTCGGGAAGCGCTCCTTCAGGCGCGCGATGATCCGCCGGCAATCGTCCACGCTCAAGGTCGTCTGCGTCACGTACGACACCTGGTCCGGATTCGGCACTTCGAGCGCCTCGACCTCTTCCTCGGTGTAGACGCGCTTGATGTGCTCGGGCGCCCAGCCCATCGTGCCGACCGTTTCGTCGTGGCCTTCCTCGCCCACGAGCACGACGGTGAAATCCCGCGCGGCAAAGCGGCGCGCCTCGTTGTGCACCTTCTCGACGAGGGGGCAGGTCGCGTCGATGACCTCCAACTGAAGGCCCTCGGCGCGTTTCCACTGCTCCGGGCTCACGCCGTGCGCGCTGAACAGCACGTGCGCACCGGGGGGCACGTCGTCCAGGCTCTGCACGAACACCGCGCCCTTGTCCCGCAGCGCATTCACCACCGTCGCGTTATGCACAATATCGTGCAGCACGTATACCGGCGCGCCGTAGCGCTCCAGGGCCTGCTCGACGCACTTGATGGCGCGTTCCACGCCCGCGCAAAATCCCCGCGGTCTCGCCAGGATAACCTTCATGATGCCTCCAAGGATGACACCGCCGTTGGCGGATAAATGAGCTTTCTTTGCGGAACACGGCCTTTGGACACGCCTATTCCGCGACCGTGAAACCGCAGAATACCCCAGCCGCCGCTTTGAAGCAAGAAGGCGAGCCCTGCGTGGAGTTGCCTCGCATTACCGCAAATGCTACAATACCGTGATTTGTAACGGTGGACTTTTTCGCCGGAAATATAGGAAATCCAGGGTGCAGCGTTCGCGCGTGACCCGGTTTCCATTGGGCAAAGCAGGGGAATCGGAAACCCACTTCACGTGTAGGAGAGCTTACCATGCCACTCGTACCCATGCGTCAGATCCTCGACGAAGCCGCAAAGGGCGGCTACGGCGTAGGCGCGTTCAACGTCAACAACATGGAACAGGTCCAGGCGATCATGCAGGCCGCCCACGACACGCACAGCCCGGTGATCATCCAGGCCAGCCGTGGCGCCCTCAAGTACAGCAAGATGATCTACCTTCGCCACATCATGCTGGCCGCCGCCGAAGAATATCCCGAAATCCCCCTGGCCATGCACCTCGACCACGGCAACAGCGTCGAGACCTGCAAAGAGGCCGTTGACCTCGGTTTCACGTCCGTCATGATGGACGGCTCGCTCCAGTCCGACGGCAAGACTCCGGCCACCTACGAAGAAAACGTCGCGGTCACCAAGGCCGTCGTCGACATGTGCCACCCGCTCGGCATCACGGTTGAAGGCGAACTCGGCTGCCTCGGCGGCATCGAAGACGGCCACGGCGCCGGCCTCGCCGCCGACGACACCGACCACCTGACCGATCCGGCCCAGGTCGAAGACTTCGTCACCCGCACCGGCCTCGACGCGCTGGCCGTCGCCATCGGCACCAGCCACGGCGCCTACAAGTCCGGCCGCAAGGACCCGGTCACGGGCGAAATCCTGCCTCCGGCCCTCGCGATGGAGCGCATCCACGAAATCCACCGCCGCATGCCGAATTGCCACATGGTCATGCACGGTTCGAGCTCGGTTCCGAAGGAATTGGTCGACATCATCAACCAGTTCGGCGGCAAGATGCCGGGGACGTTCGGCATCTCCGTCGAGCAGATCCAGGAAGGCATCAAGCACGGCGTCCGCAAGATCAACGTCGACACCGACAGCCGCTTGGCCATCACCGGCGCCATCCGCAAGGTGTTCGCCGAGAAGCCCGAGAAGTTCGACCCGCGCGACTACCTCAAGCCCGCGCGCGATGCCGCGTACGAAGTGTACGTTGCCCGCATGAACGCGTTCGGCCAAGCCGGTCACGCCACCGACTACACGCCGATGACGCTCGACGACATGAAGAAGGTCTACGCCGTCGGCAAGCCTGCCAACGTGTAAGCGCTTAGCACTCCGAGGCGCCGCGGGAACTTACTCCCGCGGCGCCTTTTTTGTTTGGTGAATGTCAAGTGATTTGCGTATCAATTTGGAGTGTGGCTGGGCGTTGGTGAGTGGATTGGGGCGGGGCATTTGTGGGGTTGAGATGGGAAATTATCAAAACTATTTTTACAAAACGAGAGTGATTTGATTGACATAAGTCATAATAATAATAAAGATTACCACAAAGTCTCGAAGACACTAAGGCCACGAAGAACTGCAAGGGGAAAAACGGGGACAACCACGAATGGGACGAATTGGACGAATGGGAAATCCGGGGTTGCCCGGAGCGAAATGGCCTTTTCCCTACTCGTTCCCAAGTTGCACGTTGGAACCAGCAATAAAGTAGGGAAGCGCAAATGTAGACTTGTTTTACATATATGGTCTCGTATAATAGAGTTCTTTTTCGGGCGGGTATCTTATTGGCGATGTTGCGGCGAGACCGAGGCGATTGACATTTTCGCAATATTGCGAAATAATGGAGCGCACAAGTGCCTGGAGTTCGCGTGGTCTTCTACTGCGAGGCGGGCGGCCATACGCCCGTATTGGAGTGGCTGGAGGGTCTGCCGGAGAAGGCTTTGGACAAGTGCGTGGTGCGTCTCGAGCGTCTTCGGGAATTGGGGCATGAACTCCGGCGCCCTGAAGCGGACTACCTTCGTGATGGCATTTATGAACTGAGGGTTCATTTTCGAACTATCAATTATCGGATTCTTTACTTCTTCCATGGACGGAATGTCGTTGTCCTGGCGGAAGGATTGACCAAGGAACGGGAAGTGCCCGAGAGGGCTATCGCATGCGCCGCTGAACGGAAGGCGCTATTTGAGAAAAACCCGCAGCATCATACGGCGAGGGAATGAAGTCATGCCCAGGAAAGCGAAGACCTCTGACGCGCTTGCGATTATCCGGAAGCGGCACTACGAAGGGCGGCCGGAGCGCGAGGCGAGCCTGGAGGAAGAGCGCCGGAACGCGGCCATTACGCGCAGGCTGATCGCGCTGCGCACGCGGGCCGGCTTGACGCAATTGCAGTTGGCGCAGCGCGTGGGGACGACGGCATCGGTGATTTCGCGCCTTGAGAACGCGGACTACGAGGGGCACTCGCTTTCGATGCTCCGCCGGGTCGCCAATGCCCTTGGGAAGGACATCGATGTGCGCTTCGTGGCACGGCGCGCCGGCGGAGCGCCCCTGGGTTAGGCGGCATCCGTCGCGGGTTTCCTGTGAGCGGCTTGGGGATGGGAAGGAAGGCAGCCGGGGGCGGCTGCCCCACACATCAAGAGCCGGAGTGCAACTTGGGAACACGGGCGTTCCCAAGTGCAACTTGGGAACGAGCAAGACGAGTACGGCGCGGGACGGGTCACTTCGAGTGCTGTGGGCTCTACAGGGCGAAATCCTGGACGGTGGTTTGGCCTTCCGTTAGGGTGAGCGATGCTTCTCCTGCTGTGCTGTTGCTCCCTTCGATGGCGGCGTTCACCTGGACGGTACATGCTCCCGCGGGAAGCTCTTCCAGGTGGTAGCGGCTCCCGCTGAAGGCCGCCTGGAGCCGTGCGCTGCCTTCGCTCACCGGCAGGTGTAGGTCGACGCTGACGTTTTCGGCCGGGACGCCGTTCACGGTGACCGTCCCTTCCAGCGAGGCGGTTCCGGCGGGAAGGTCGAGCTCAATGTGTGTAAGCCGCCCGGCTGCGACTTTGGCATCCAGTTTCCGTGAAAGATCGCGCCCCTCGTACAGGTGCGCATACAGGCTGGCGACACCGGGCAAGGCGTATCCGAACCGGAACGTCCCGTCGCCGGCGGTCTTGGCAGAGTCATAGGCATCCTGCGGCTCCGCGGGATACCGGCAAGATACGTCTACTTCCGCCAATGGCTTCCCCCCCAGCGTCACGCGCCCTTCGAGCACGCCGGTGGCCGGGAACTTCAACTCGACGGACGCCGGTTCCCGGCCCATGTCCATCCGCAGCGATGCGGGGGCATGATCGGGATGGTGCGCACAGATATACACCTTGCCTGGCAACAGGCCCGTTATCTGAAACGCCCCGTCGCCGCCGGTCTCGGCCAGGGCCACGCGCCGTCCCATGCTTGCTTCGCGCGTAGAGACAACGGGCCGTTCATCTATCCACACTGCCGCGCCGCTTACGGGCCGGTCCATGGAATCCAACACGCGCCCGGTTAGCGGCGCGGAGTCGGGCGTCAGACGCACTAAGGCGCGCCCGGGCCCCTGCTCGGCCGGCGGGACGACGACCGGTTGCAGCGCCAGTTGCATCCCTGGCGCGCGAACCGCGACAAGCTTAGGTCCCATGTCCAGGTTTTCGGCGCGAAACGTACCGTCGCCGCTCAGGACCTTTCCCGTCAGACACAAGCCCTGCAGGAAGCGCGCACTCGCTTTCGCCAACGCCGCTTCGATTTCCGCACGGTCCCGGGAATGGCCTCCGCGCTCCACCCGAACCTGAAATTCCCGCAGCGGTTCGCCGGTGTCTGCGCGAACCATTCGCAGTTCGAGGCTGTTGAGGCGTTGGAGGACGATGCGCTGCTCCGCGCCGCCGTCTTTGACGTCGCGAACCGTGGTTTCGGAGTAGCCCGAGCAGAAAATGGAAAGGCTGTTGCCTTCGCGATCGGCGAGGGCTACTTCGAAGCTTCCGTCCTCGGCTGTGCGCGCGCGTCCGCCTTCGCCCCGATTGTTGCGCGCGAGTACTTCGGCGTCCTTCACGGGCTTGCCGACGATGTCCACCACCATTCCGGACAGTTTGAAGGGCAGCGCGGGTGGCGCTTCGCGGGGATGGACCGCCTGGTCTGCCGGAATGCACA
>JAVEWL010000009.1:0-24846 GCA_034004565.1 FCB group bacterium
AAAGACACCCTGCACACAGTCACAGTTCTTTCTCGTCATGACTTGCATTGCCGAAGTATCACGATTTCCGTGTTCCACGAAATGCATGACGATTTCGGACTTTAGGAGGTATCGTTTCCGAACGTACCCAGACACATCGACCCTAATCCGCTTCGCAAAATCGTATGTTGTTGCTACCCCAGCAGCAGTTTCATCCATGATCTTCTCGCCCGTTCCTGAGAGACGGTTTCCTTCCTGGGTGAGGAGCACCCTATAAGTCACTTTCATCCCTATATAGGGTTTATAACGCGCTCTTCTGGTCTCAGTTACAACGAACCAATGTCCGTGAACCTGCGCAACCCCAAACAAGACCTCACCAAAAACAAACGCAACTCCCCCCAAGACTATGCCACCCAGAATGGTCCCGATTGTGTTAGCCCACAAGCTTTGGGCGAAGGAATCGGTGAGCAGATGAAGGATCACGAGTGTTTAGTCCTAAGATTTGGTTTACTATTGTTCCTGCCAACCTTAACACTATCAAATAAATATAAGCCATTCCAGCGGATATGACAGGCACATTTGTAGTTCTAGGCCGGGAAGTTTGATATGCAGCCCCCATCCAATCTCGCCAACAGCGCCAGTACCAGCTCCAGCATGGCGGTGTAGTCGTCGGTGTTGATGATGCCGGTGTGGGCGTGGATGTAGCGGGTGGGGACGCCGAGGACGAGGGTGGGGACGCCGTGGTGGCTGGTGTGGATGGCGGCGCTGTTGGTGCTGCCGCTGCTGCGGACGGCGAGCTGGTGGGGGATGTTTTCGGCGTGGGCGATGTCGAGGGCGAAGTCGAGGAGGCGGGGATTGCTGATCATTTTGGGGTCGTAGGCGCGGATTTGGACGCCGCGACCGAGGGCGCCCTGGGACTCGTCGGGCTTGAAGCCGGGGGTGTCGTCGGCGGGCGGGCCTTCGAGGACGATGGCGAGGCCGGGCTCGATGATGCGGCTCATGGTGATGGCGCCGCGGTAGCCGACTTCTTCCTGGACGCTGGCGTTGGCGTAGAGGATGTTGGGGTGATTCTCGATGCGCTGGGCGGCTTCGATGCAGACGGCGGTGCCGACGCGGTTGTCGAAGGCTTTGGCCATGAGGAGCTTTTCGTTGGTGAGGCGCGTGAAGGGACTGTCGGGGGCGGCCCAGTTGCCGACGCGGAGTCCCCAGGATTCGGCTTCGACGCGGCTCGATGCGCCGATGTCGATGAAGAGGTCAGCGGTGTCGAGGACTTTCTTGCGCTTTTCCTCGGAGAGGTAGTGCGGCGGGGTGCTGCCGATGACGCCGGGGATTTTGTTTCCGTTGGCGGCGTGGACGCGGACGCGCTGGGCGGGCAGGGTGTGGTTCCACCAGCCGCCGAGGGGCAGGAAGCGCAGGAAGCCGTTGGGCAGGATGTGCCGAATAATGAAGCCGACCTCGTCGAGGTGACAGTCGAGCATGATGCGCGGGCCGTCGGGCTTGCCGACTTTGCGGCAGGCGACGCTGCCGGTGCGGTCGCGGAGGATCTCTCCCACGCCTTCGAGGCGGCGCGTGAAGATGTCGCGGACTTCGTCTTCGAAGCCGGGGACGCCGTCGGCTTCGGTGAGCTCTCGAAGCAGGTCGATGGACGATTGCATGGTGGTGAGTCTCCTTGGGAAGCGATTGTAGCAATTTGAAGATGTAACCCCGAACTCCGATTCGGGGTCTTTGGGCTCAAGCACGGCGCTACGAAGAAAAAGCAAAGACCCCGAATCGGAGTTCGGGGTTACATTGAACCCTTGACTGCGCCTTTGGGGTGGGTTATACCGGTGGGAGGCGTGTTTGACGGACATTGGGAGCGATGCCATGAAAAGCCTGGTGCGGTGGGTTGCGGTGCTGGTGCTGCTGGGGTATGGGGCGGCTTGGGCGAAGGAGATGTCGTTTGAGAACCCGCCGGCTTCGGATCGGCCTTGGGTCTATTGGTTCTGGAAGAACGGGAACATCGACCGGGAGGCGATCACGGCCGATTTGGAATCGATGCAGAAGGTTGGGATCGGCGGGTTCATCCTGATGGAGGTGTCGCTGAGCGTACCGCCGGGTGAATACAAATTCTTCAGCCCGGAATGGCGCGGAATGTTCAAGCACGCCGTGGAGGAGGCGAACCGGCTGGGCCTGCAGGTGAGCATGAACAGCGCGCCGGGCTGGACGGGCAGCGGCGGGCCGTGGGTGACGCCCGAGCAGTCGATGCAGAAGGTGGTGTTCAGCGAAACGCAGGTCGCGGGCGGCCAACGGGTGGAAGTGGACCTGCCGCAGCCGGAGGCATTCGAGGGGTTCTACCGCGATATCGCGGTGATCGCGTTTCCGTCGATGCCGGGCGATTACCGCATCGAGGAGATTATCAACAAGGCGCTGTACGCGCGCGGACCGTTCACGTCGATGCCGGGCGTGCCGGCGTCGTATCCGATCAAGGCGGAGTACGAGGATCCCCCGAAGGATTCGATCGTGCCGCTGGGGCAGGTCGTGGACCTGACCGCGCAGGCGAAGGACGGCGCACGGCTCACGTGGGACGCGCCGGCGGGGAATTGGACGGTGCTGCGCATTGGCCACACGAGCACGGGCCAGACGAATCGTCCCGCGCCCTTGCCTGGGCTGGAGTGCGACAAGCTGGATCCGGAGGCGTTGGATGCGCATTTCGAGGCGTTTATCGATGTGTTGATGGGCGATATCGAGCCCGAGGCGCGCAAGGCGCTCGTGGCGGTGCATCTCGACAGTTGGGAAGTGGGCGCGCAGAACTGGTCGCGGCATTTCCGGGAAGAATTCAAAAAGCGCAGGGGCTACGATTTGTTGCCGTATTTCCCGGTAATGACCGGGCGCGTGGTGGAAAGCCTCGAGATTTCGGAACGGTTCCTTTGGGATCTGCGGCAGACGGTGTCGGAGTTGATCGTCGAGAACCACGGGAAGCGGCTGCGCAAGCTCGCGAACGAGCGGGGCCTGTGGTTTTCGGTCGAGCCCTACGACATGACGCCCTGCGCGGACATGTCGCTGGGCGCGACGGCCGACGTGCCCATGTGCGAGTTCTGGACGAACACCTTCGACTCCGTGTTCAGCGTGGTCGAGGCGACGTCGGTGGCGCACGTGTACGACCGGCCGGTGGTGCCGGCGGAATCGTTCACGTCGGTCGACAGTTGGACGTATCATCCCGGAATGATCAAGGCGCACGGCGATTGGGCGTTCTCGATGGGCATCAACCGGATCGTGTTCCACCGGTTTATTCACACGCCGTTTTCCAATGCGCGGCCGGGCCTGAGCCTGGGACCGCACGGGCTGCATTACGAGCGCACGGAGCCGTGGTGGGATTACAGCACGCCCTGGCACGAGTACCTGGCGCGCTGCCAGCATGTGCTGCGACAGGGACAGTTCGTTTCGGATGTGCTTTACTTGAGCCCGGAGGGCGCGCCGAACGTGTTCCTCGCGCCGAATCCGGCGCCGGCGGGATACAAGTTCGACGGGTGCACGCCGGAGGCGCTGTTAACGCGCGTAACGGCGCGGGACGGGCAGATGGTGCTGCCGAACGGCGCGCGCTACAGTCTGCTGGTGCTGCCGAAGTCGGAGACGATGACGCCGGAACTGTTGGAGAAGGTGCGCGAACTTTCCGCGGCGGGCGTGCCGATCGTGGGCGCGCCGCCGGTGCAGTCGCCGAGCCTGACGGGCTATCCCGAATGCGATGCGCGCGTGCTCGAGTTGGCTGCGGCGCTGAAGGAGCATTTGATTGCGCCGGAGGACAATCCGCCGAAGGGTCCGGACGATTCGCTGTACGAGTCGCTGTTGCCGGCGCGATGGATCTGGTACACGGGCGACGACCCGAACGAGAAGAAGCCCGTGGGATTTCGCTATTTCCGGAGGACGTTCGACCTGCCTTCGGACCCGGCGGTCGAGTCGGCGCGAATCGTGCTTACTGCGGATAACGCGTTCACGCTTTACGTCAACGGCACGGAGGCCGGCGCAGGCAGTGACCGGAAAGAGCTGTATCCCTTCGACGTGACCGCGCTGCTCAAGCCCGGCGCCAACGTAATCGCCATCGCCGCCGAGAACAAGGGCACTCAGCCGAACAATGCGGGCCTGGTTGCGTCGCTGGCGGTCAAACTCAAGGACGGCCGGGAGACGGTCGTTTCGACGGACACGCAGTGGATGTCGTCGGCGGAAGCGAGCGATTCGTGGACGGGCGACGCGCCGGCGGGGACGTGGACGGCGGCGCTCGACCTGGCGGGCTTCGGCAAATATCCCTGGGGCGAAGTGGGACGCAAATCGCCGCGGATCGATCCCTATGCGGATTCGAGCCAGGTCGAGGCGCTCCTGAAGGGTATGAACGCGATGCCCGACTTTGAGTCGGATGCGGAGCTCAAGTATGTGCACCGGCGGATTGACACGCAAGACGTGTATTTCGTGGCGAACGGCAGCGATAAGCCGGTGGAAGCCGCGTGCATGTTCCGGGTGGCGGGCAAGGATGTCGAACTTTGGCAACCGGAAACGGGAGCCAAGCGCAAGCTGAATCCGGGCAACACGAGCGAGGATGGACGAACCGTGCTCTCGCTTCGCTTCGAGCCGTTGGAAAGCTACTTCCTGGTATTTAATGAGCGCGACCCGAAAGCCGTCCTGGAAAGGGTCGACCGCCCGGTCAAGCCGGACTTTCCCACTTACCGTCCGGTTATCGAGATGAGCGGCCCCTGGTCGGTTGCATTCGACCCGAAAAGCGGCGGGCCCGCGGAGCCGGTGGTGTTCGATGCGCTAAGCGATTGGGCGCAGCGGCCTGAGGAGGGCATTCGCTATTACTCGGGCGAGGCGACGTACACGAAGACGTTTGATGTACCGGCGGACGCGTTGAAGCAACCGCTGTACCTGGATTTGGGGCAGGTCGAGGTCAGCGCGGCGGTCAAGGTAAACGGCAAGGACGTGGGAATCGCCTGGAAGCAGCCGTATCGCGTGGCCCTGGGCGACGCGGTGAAGGCGGGCGCGAACACGCTCGAGGTGCGCGTGGTGAACCTCTGGCCGAACCGCATGATCGGCGACGAGAAACTACCCCCGGACGTGGAGCGAAAGGACGACGGAACCATCAAGGCGTGGCCGCAATGGTTATTGGAAGGCAAAACCAGCCCGACGGGACGGTACACCTTCGCATCCTGGAAGTATTTCGCGGCGGACTCTCCCCTGCTGTCGTCGGGCCTGCTGGGGCCGGTGAAGCTGTTGGCCGAGGAGTGAGCATTATCGAAAACGAAGTCAGGCAAGGCCACGGGACGGGGACTGTTCCACTTTTGATGAGCCCCACAACCCGACGGAGCGCTTCCGACTGCTGCAGACCATCGCCGTCGAAGGCTCCAACGACCAAAAGTGGCAACTGTCCCCCTCGCAGCGCTGGGTCTTTCGCTATCACCTAGCGCTGTGAGGGGGACAGGCACCTGTTTTGGGATCTGGCGCCTCTCCAAGGTTCCTCCTCCCATCCAGGCCTATGCGCCCCGTCCGGGTCACGCTCGCAACAAAACAGGGCCAGTCCTGTTTCCGCCGTTCGCACCCAAGACGCTCGAATCGTCCTACTTGACGGCCAGGGGGGCCGAGGTATAGGCCTTCAGGTCCGCTTCGAGTGAGCCGCGTGCCTTGAGGCTCTCGGCCACCCGTTGCTCGATCTCCTTGATGGACGTTTTGGGCACGGGATTCGGCTGGGTGAAGCCGCCAATCGGGAAGGTCTCGCTGTCGAAAGTCCTGAGGTCTTTCCGCAGTTCCTCCCAGCCGGGTTCGAGCCGGTTCTGCGCGCGGTAATAGAGGAACTTGGCCAGGATGGCGCTGAAGAGCTCGGGAGGGGCGGATTCGCCGCGCTTTACGGCGGCTTCCGCGTCGGGCCGCAGCTCCTGAATCTCCTCGTTGAGCCGGGTGATTTTCCGCGCGGCCCAGTCCCGGGTCTGTCCACCATCCAGGACGAGGGCGCCGTTCTCGACGCGGTAGATGACGGCGGCCGAGGGCGCGTCGGCGTGGCTGAGTTGCGACAAGCCCCCTTCCCAGATGTCGTCCACGACCACGAGTTCCTGCTCGCCGTCGCCGTCAATATCGAAGACGCCCGACACCTGACCCAGCAGTTTCAGCGGCTCCTGTTGGACCACGAACCAGGGATTGACGCGCCAGCCGTTCCCGCCGTCCGGGTTGGGCAGGCAGATCACGGCCTCGCCGGCATCCATGGGAATGAAGCTCAGGCTGGCGCGACGAAACGCGTGCTTCTTCAGATAGACCGTCTGATCGCCGCTGCGCACGACGTAGAGGTCTTCCGCACGGAATGCCTCGGGGACGATCTCCGGTTGGGCTTCGCCGGGAGCGAGGTAGCCGCGAAAATAGTGCTCTTCGACGCTGATGGAATGCGCCGGCTCGTAAAGCTCCTTCAGTAGCTCCGGTTTCTCCTGAAGCTGCTTGACCGTGGGCGCCTCCACCGCGGCGGCTCCGAAGCAGAACACAAAAGACAACGACACTATCCACCAACCCGTCGTGCTGCGGCGCATGTGCGAATCCTCCTCGTTTAGGTGATCTGATAATAGCCCCAAGCCCAAGGAAGTTGCACTGAAGAATCGGCAGCGACCAACCTACCTTCTGATCGAAACCGTCACAGTGAGCCAATAGATCAGTACGTATCCGGCGAAAAAGTCCTTGACAAGCTACTACGCAACGTAGTAGATTCTGTGTACTACGCGGCGTAGTAGGCGCGAAACTAAGGAGGAGTCGCCATGCTGTGGTGGTTGGCGCAGAATGCGCTCGGGGCAACGGTCCTCGCGGGAGCCGTGGCGCTTCTCACGCGCTTCGTCCGCTTAAGGCCCGCCGTAGCCCACGTCCTGTGGCTGCTGGTCATCCTTAAACTGCTGGCGCCGCCTCTGCTCGTGTTGCCATGGCCCAGCGCCCCGCCCGCGGCGGCCACGCCAATCGCGGAGACCTCGTCGGACACGCCGCGCCTGGTGCTTCGCAACACTTCCGCCGTACCGGCCGAGGCTCCGGCATCGGGCATATCCGCCCCAGCCGTCCCCGACAAGAGCCTCTACGAGCGTTGGCTTGCATGGGCGCGGACAGCGGTAACAAGAGAGTCGCTCCAAAGTCTGATCACCCGCACCTGGCTCGTTGGCGCCCTGGCCATGGCCGTGCTGCAACTGGCGTGGCTGGTCCGGCTCCGCCTGGGCCTGCGGAAAGGCCTCGCACCGCCGTCCTGGCTGGTTGATGAACTGCAGAACCTCGCCGAACAACTCGGAGTAAGTCCGCCGCGCGCGGTGGTCCGGTCCACCGGCTCACCCCTGCTCGTCGGGGGCATCCGGCCCACACTTGTCCTGCCCGTGTCGTTGCTGGAACAGCTCGATACATCCGGTTGGAAGAGCGTCCTCGCGCACGAGTTGATCCACCTCAAACGCCGCGACCACTGGACCGGCTGGCTCGAACTGGCGGCCGCCTGCCTATGGTGGTGGAATCCCGTCTTCTGGTATGCGCGCCGCCGCCTGCGCGAGAGCGCCGAATACGCCTGCGACGCGTGGGTCGTCCGGCTGCTGCCGGAGAACCGCCGCGCCTACGCCGAATCCCTCATCACGGTTGTCGCCTCGTTGACCCGGCACCCGCTGCCCGTGGCCTCCATCGGTATGGCCGCCCACGGCAGAAGGATTTTCGAAAGGAGACTTGAAATGATCCTGCGCGAAGCCGTGCCGCACCGCCTGTCGCGCCTCGCCGTCACCGGAGCGGCCCTGGCCGCGCTGCTGATGCTTCCCGGCTGGGCCTTGCCGACGGCTTCGCCCCCGCCCCTGCCGGTCGCGAAATTGCAGAGCGCAAAGGAGAGCGCGAAGCCGGTTAAGACTCCTTCAGACCACCCCAAAGCGCCGAATCAAGAAAGCGCAAAGAAGACACCCGAACTCCCGGATCCGGGGGCGCCCGTGGATTCAAGGCCCTCGCCCAAGCAACTCGCGGAACTCCAAGACGTAAGCGTAGGCGCCGGACTACAAGTGAGGCCCCCTGACCCATCCAAAGACGCGAAGCCGGAAGAGGCAAAGGACAAGCCCAAGGCAGGCGCCATAGACCTGGACCGGCGCGTGTCGATCGAGTTCAAGAACCAGCACATCAGCGGCATCGTGGATTACCTTGTCGAGTACTGCGGGATTAACGTGGTCATGGATCCCCGGGTCATCGCCCCCAAGGCCGCTGCCCAGCGCTCCGGTCCCCCCGTTCCGGGCGTGCCCGCCCCGCCTGTCGCTCCCGTGGCCGCACCTGCACCCCCTGGCGCCACGTACGCAACCGACGGCATGGTCGAGCATATACTTGTGGAAGACATGGCCCTGGGCGAAGTATTCACCACCCTGCTCACACCTCTCAAACTCGAATACCGGGTCATCGGGCACGTAATTTTCATCAGCACGCCTGAGAACCTGGGGAAGGCAAAGCCCGAAGCGCCCCAATTCGAACCGGGTCAGGAAGCCCTTGCCAAGAAGCTCAACGCGAACGCTTCCATGGAGTTTGAAATCCAAGAGCTGCACGGACTTCTCGACTACGCGCGGAGCTACTTCGACGTCGACTGCCGTATCGACCCCGAGGCGAAGCTTCCCGGCACAGGCCTCCCCGCCGCACAGGGTATCGTCTTCTACATACGGCTCGAAGACCTCCCCCTGTGGGAAGCGCTGTACTGGATAACCTTACCTCTTGACCTGACGTACACCGTGAAGGACGACACCGTCTGGATAACCACACCCGACCGAACTGCCAATCTGCCCGTGGACGGCCTCAGCACCGAGAAAGCCCCCGAGGAATTGGGAGCCCCACAACCCGCGCAGTCGCAAAACGTGACGGCGGACGGCGGGCTGCAGAGCCAGGCCAACGGGAAGAACGAACCCAAACCCATCGACCTGGAAAGAGAGTGCTCGATCCACTTTCAGGAGCAGCACCTTGCCAGCATCGTCGATTATCTTACAGAGTACTATAGCTACAACTTCGTGATGGACCCGCGCGTCATCGCGCCGAATCCGAAGCTGGTCCAGGCCGATGCAAAGAACCCGCCCGACTCTCCGTCACGAGACTACGTCTCCGACGGAATGGTGGGCTACGTCAAGCTCGAAAAGGTGTCGCTTGGTAAGACGCTCGAGGCCATGTTGAGGCCAATGAAGCTGGACTACCGCGTGGCGGGAAATATAATCTTCATCAGCACGCCCGAGAACCTCGCGAAGGCCGAACCAAAGGCGCCGGCGCTGGGAGCGGACCAGGAGACCCTCGCGAAGAAGCTGAATGCGGAGGTAGCGCTGGAGTTTGAGAACGAGCAGTTGGCGAAGATTCTCGATTACTTGCGCGACCACGTGGAGATTAACGCCGAGATAGACCCGGGGGCGAAGTTGCCGGGCACCGGCCGGGCGGCGACGGAGGCCGTTGTGACGCAGATACGGCTTGAAAGGGTCCCGATGTGGGAGGCGCTGTACTGGCTGACCTTGACCTCGGACCTGACGTACACCGTGAAGGGCGAAACGGTGTGGGTGACGACGGCGGACCGGGCCGCGGAAGTCGGCAAGTAGCGTTGAATCAGCGGTGTTGGCGCCCCCAGGCCGGTAACACGGGCCTGGGGGTCATTTGTGTCTGGCTGGGCGGCCAGACTTCCCATGACTCCCATACCTCTCATCCTTCCCATGGGAGTTATGGGAGTCATGGGAATTATGAAGAGAATCGGGCGAGATGCTAAGCTCTTGTTCGGGGACGATAACCGCAACGGGTTGTGGCGGCGCGGGGTGCGGAATCGGGCGGGCTTGGGCCACCTAAAGCGGTGCTTGGCTTGATTTTCGATTAGGTTTGTGTTAATTCTGTGGCCCCACTGGGCAGTTTCAGGCCATAAGGGCATCTTAATGAAAATACATTCGACGGCCATCGTCGATGCGCGGGCCGAATTGGCCGACGATGTGGAAGTGCAGCCGTATACAATCATCGGACCGCAGGTGCGCATCGGCGCGGGCACCGTCGTGGGGCCGCACTGCGTGCTGGACGGCCGCACGGTCATCGGCGAGAACAATCGGATTTTCAGCGGCGCGCAGATTGGGGTGTTGTGCCAGGACCTGAAGCACCACCCGGACATGACGGGCCGCTGCATCATCGGCGACAACAACCAGATCCGCGAGCACGTCACCATCAGCGCGAGTTCGATGGAAAGCGCCGAGGACGACGAGCGTGCGACCTCGCTGGGCAGCGACTGCCTCCTGATGGCCTACGCGCACATCGCGCACGATTGCCACGTGGGCGATTCGGTCATCATGGCCAACTCGGCCACGCTGGCGGGCCACGTCGATATCGAAAGTTACGTAACGCTGAGCGGGCTGGTGGCGGTCCACCAGTTCTGCGCGGTCGGGATGTACGCCTTCGTGGGCGGGCTTTCGCGCGTGACAATGGACGTGCTCCCGTATATGATGGTGGAAGGCAATCCGCCCCACTGTTATGGCCCGAATTCCGTGGGCCTGCGCCGCCGGGGCTTCGATAATGACGCGCGCGCGCGTATCAAGCAGATGTACAAAATCATGTTCCGCAGCGACTTGAACACGACCCAGGCCTTGAATACGATTGAGGCCACGATCGCGGACAGCCCCGAACGGACCCATTTCCTCGAGTTTGTCCGCAAGTCCGTCCGCGGAGTCACGAAGTAACGCCGCGCCTTATGTAACCCCGAATTCCCATTCGGGGTGTTGGTTTCTTCAGAACGAAGCCCCGAATGGGAATTCGGGGTTACATAAGACGGCGCAGGGGACCTTTTCAAGATTTTCCTTTCAGTGGCGGGTTTTCTCCGAGGGAACGCGTAAATGTCAGCCGTACGTGTCGGCGTAATTGGTGTGGGACATCTGGGCTATCACCATGCCCGAATCTACCGGGCTTTGCCTGAGGCGGAGCTCGTGGGGATCGTCGACGCCAGTGACGAGCGCGCCTCCCGGGCCTGTGACGAGTTTGGCGTGCCGCGCTTCGAGTCGGTCGAGAAGCTCATCGAGGCCGGGATTACCGCGGCGTCGGTCGTGGTTCCAACGGTGGCCCATCGCGAAATCGCGGTAAGACTGCTTTCGGCCGGCGTGGACGTACTGGTCGAGAAGCCGATTGCACCCACGGTCGCCGAGGCGGCTGAAATGGTGGGCGTGGCCGCCGAGAACGGCCGCATCCTTCAAGTCGGCCACGTCGAACGCTTCAACGGCGCCGTCATCGCGCTCTTCAGCGCCGTTCGCATGCCGCGCTTCATCGAATGCCACCGGCTGAGCCCCTTCCCCAACCGGGGCAGCGACGTGAGCGTGGTCCTCGATCTGATGATCCACGATCTCGATATTGTGTTGGCGCTGGACGGCACGGCGGTGGAATCCGTCGACGCCGTGGGCGTGCCGGTGCTCTCGACCTACGAAGACATTGCCAACGTGCGCCTGCGCTTTGCCTCGGGCTGCGTCGCAAACCTCACGAGCAGCCGCGTGTCGGTGGAACGGATGCGCAAGATCCGCATCTTCGAAAGCGACGCCTACGTCTCGACCGATTACACCGAACAGCAAGTCATGGTCTACCGCAAGAAACCGGGCAAGCAGGCCGCGGGCGCGTCGATGATGGACCTCATCAACGTCGAGGCCCTGCCCGTGCACCGCGAGGAGCCGCTGAAGATGGAGCTGGCTTCTTTCCTCGAATGCGTGCGCGAACACAAGCGGCCGCTCGTGGCGGGCGAAGACGGTCTGCGGGCCTTGCAGGTGGCCGAAGACGTGGTGCGTTTCATCCGGGAGCGCGCGTGACGCGACTATTCTTTTCAGCCGGCGAGTCGTCGGGCGACATTCACGGCGCGAATCTCATCCGCGCCCTGCGGCAGGCTGATCCGACAATTGAATGCGAAGGATTGGGCGGGCGCCTGATGGAGGCGGCCGGGATGACCCTGCGCTACGACCTGGCCGGCCGGGCCATCATGGGTTTCACGGAGGTCGTGCGCTCGCTGGGGTTCATCCGGAAGCTGTTCCGCGAGACGGCGGCGCGTTTGAAAGAAGACCCGCCCGACGCGCTGGTGGTCATCGACTATCCCGGCTTCAACATCCAGCTCGCGAAGAAGGCGAAGGCGCTGGGCATCCCCGTGGTCTATTACATCAGTCCGCAGGTTTGGGCCTGGAAAAAAGGCCGAATCAAAACCATTGCGCGGCTGGTCGAAAAGATGCTCGTTATCCTGCCCTTCGAGGAGGAGATTTACGTTGGCGCGGGCGTGCCTTGCACCTATGTGGGGCATCCCTTGCTGGACCACCTCGAGACCATCCCGATCACCGGGCAGTTCCAGGGCGAGCGCGTCATCGGCCTGCTGCCGGGAAGCCGGGCGCAGGAAATCGACCGGTTGCTGGAACCCATGATTGCGATCGCGCGCGGGATTCGCGATGTATATCCGGAGGCGCGGTTCGTGACGCCCTGCGTTGATATCGAGCGCGAGGCCCAGGTGCGGCGGCTGGCGGGCGATTTCCCGCTTGAGACCGCGGTCGGCAAGTCCTACGAGCTGTTGAGCGCCGCGCGGTTTTGCCTGGTGGCCTCGGGCACGGCAACGCTCGAGACGGCGTTGTTCGGCGTGCCTATGATCATTCTGTATCGCGTGTCGCCGCTGACCTACCAGATTGCGAAGCGGCTGATTCACCTGAAACACATTGGCCTGGTGAACATCCTGGCCGGAAGAGGCGTTGTGCCGGAATTCATTCAAAACGACATCGTCCCCGAGCGAGTCCTGCCCGCGGCGCTGGAGCTCATCGCGGACTCCCCCGCGCGCGCGGAAGTCCTGCGGGGTCTCGAGGAGGTCCGCGAACGCCTCGGCGGCGGAGGGGCTTCGGCCCGCGCGGCCGAGGAGGTGCTGGTGGCGGCGGACAGGAGGAGAAGCCATGGCTGACCGGCTCTTCCTCATCGACGGCAGCGCGTTCGCATACCGCTCCTTCTTCGCCATCCGAAACAGCCTCACCAACACTCATGGTCAGCCGACCAACGCCGTCTACGGATTCACACGCGTGTTGATGAAGATCCTCCGCGAACACAATCCTTCCCACATCGCTGTGGTTTTTGACGCGCCGGGGAAAACGTTCCGGCACGACCTCTACGCCGAATACAAAGCCACGCGCCAGCGCATGCCGGAAGAATTGGTGTGCCAGCTTCCGCTCATCGACGCCGTGGTGGACGCGTTCAATATCCCGCTGGTGCGCGTTTCGGGCGTGGAGGCGGACGACGTGATCGGCACGCTCGCGAAGCGCGCGGTGGCGGACGGGATGGAAGCGGTGGTCGTGACGGGCGACAAGGATGCGCTGCAGCTCGTACAGAAGGGCATCACGGTGTTCGACCCGAACAAGGGCGACAACGGGCTCTGGTACGGGACGGAGGAAGTGCGGGAACGTTTCGGGGTGCCGCCGGAACACGTGATCGATTTCCTCGCGGTGATGGGCGACGCGTCGGACAATGTTCCGGGTGTGAAGGGCATCGGCGAGAAGACGGCGCGGGTGCTGATGGAGAAATACGGAAGTCTTGAGGGCCTCTACGAACACCTGGATGAGCTGAAAGGCAAGCAGCGCGAGAACCTCGAGGCGGATCGCGAGACCGCGTTTTTCAGCCGCAAGCTGGTGACGATCGACACCGACGTGCCGCTTGAGGTGTGTACGGATCATTGCGTGCGCCGCGAGTTCGATCGCGTGAAGGCGGCGGCGATCTTCACCGAGCTCGAGTTCCAGACCCTATTGCAGGATTTCCTGCCCGAACCGCAAACCGTGGAAGAAACGGACTACCGGTTGGTGTTGACTATGAAGGAGCTTGAAGCGGTCATCAAAGAGATGAAGGCCGCCGGCCGCTTCGCCCTCGACACCGAAACCACTTCCGTTGATCCCATGCGGGCGACCCTGGTGGGGATCTCGCTGAGTTCCCGTCCGGGTACCGGATATTACATTCCGGTCGGGCATGCGCCGGAAGCGATGGTGCATGAAATTGAACGTCCGGACGACCTCTTCGGTGGCGGCGAAGCGGTACGCGGCCTCGGCCTCGAAGCGGTTCTCGACAAATTGCGCCCCCTGCTGGAAGATCCCAAATTCGGCAAGGTCGGCCAGAACATCAAGTACGACCTGATCGTGCTGGAGCGGGCCGGCGTGAAAGTGGCCGGAATCCAGTTGGATACGATGGTGGCGTCGTATTTGACAGACCCCTCTCGTTTAAGGCATAATTTGGATGAAATTTGTCTCCACTACCTCAAGCGCAAGACGATCCCTATTTCCGAAGTGATTGGAAAAGGGTCAAAATCAGTTACCTTCGACCAAGTTCCCATTGACCGCGCCTGCGCGTATGCGTGCGAGGATGCCGACGTAACGGGGCGCCTCGCGGAAGTCTTTGAACCGCTGCTGCGCGAAAAGGGGTTGGAACCGCTGTTCCGGGAAGTTGAACTCCCGTTGATAGGGGTTCTGGCGCGGATGGAAATGATCGGGGTGGCCATTGATGCCGAGGTGTTCGAGTCGCTGCAAGGCGAACTCGCCCAACGGATCAAGGCGCTTGAGGCGGAGATTTACGAGCGGGCCGGGGAGCGGTTCCAGATTAACTCGCCGAAGCAGCTCCAGGAAATTCTGTTCAACAAGCTCGGATTGAAGCCCGTCCGCAAGACCAAAACCGGGTTTTCGACGGACGTTGACGTATTGGAAGAGTTGGCACTCGAGCATCCATTGCCCCAGTCGATTCTGGAATACCGGGGGCTGGACAAGCTCCGCTCGACCTACGTGGAGGCGCTACCGAAGCTGGTGCATCCCGAGACCGGCCGCATCCACACCTCCTTTAACCAGGCGGTGGCGGCCACGGGACGCCTCTCCAGCAGCGATCCCAACCTCCAGAATATCCCGATTCGCACCGATATAGGGAGGCGGATCCGGGCGGGGTTCGTGCCGGGGGGCAAGGACTGCAAACTCATCTCGGCGGATTATTCGCAAATTGAGTTGCGCATCATGGCGCATCTGTCGGGCGACCGGCACCTGCGCGAGGCGTTCGAGCAGGATTCTGACGTGCACCGGGCGACCGCGGCGCGGGTGTTCGGGGTGCGGCCGGAAGAGGTCACGCCGGACATGCGCCGACAGGCCAAGGGCGTCAATTTCGGTGTCATCTACGGCATGAGCGCCTTCGGGCTCGCCAAAGAGTTGAAGATCTCCCGAGCCGACGCGGCCCGGTTCATCGAAGAGTATTTCAAGCAATATCCGGGCGTGAACGAGTGGCTGAACGACACGCTGCGGCGCGCCAAGGACGATGGGTACGTGACCACGCTCCTGAAGCGGCGGCGGTACGTGGCGGACCTGAACAGCCGGGACATGAACGTCCGGCGCGGCGCCGAGCGCATCGCGGTGAACACGCCGGTGCAGGGCAGCGCGGCAGACATCATCAAGCTCGCGATGATTCGGCTCGACAAGGCCCTCGAGGGCACGGGAGCGCGGTTACTGCTGCAAGTCCACGACGAATTGCTGCTGGAAGGGCCCGCGGATACGGCGGAGCGGGCCGCCGAAACGACCCGGCAGATCATGGAAAACGCCATCAAGCTGGATGTGCGCCTCAAGGTGGACGTCGGCGTCGGCGACAATTGGGCGGCCATTCATTAGAAGGCGGCGGGGAACAATCGGGAGGTGGGAGCGGACCGGTACGGGTGTGCGGGAACGCCCGGTGTCGTCCGCTTGGACGAAGTAGAGTGATACATGGGGGGCGCGCGCCAGGCCGACCACCCATGACGGTGGGCCGGTGTCGGCCGAGTAGCAATCATTACAGTTTTGAGAGGACAGTTTGATGCCAGACAACAAGACAAACGACAAGAGCCAAAGCAAGCCCAGGACCGGCGCCGGTGGCGGCGGCACGCGCGGGCCCAAGAAGAACGGCCCCGGCGGCGGCGGTGGACCCGGTGGACGCGGTCCGATGCGCCGTCCCGGCGGACCCGGCCGCGACAGCCGCGATCGCGATCCGCGGCCGCACGCGCCCGTGCTTGATGTGGCAAGCGAGGTTAACGGCGACGACGGCGAAATCATGGTCCAGTCGGGGCCGGAGCTCGCCATCGCCGACATGAAAAAGATGAGCATGGCCGACCTGAGCGAAGCCGCCAAGAGCCTCGGTATCGAGGGCTACAGCGGCATGAAGAAGCAGGACGTGATCTTCAAGATCCTGCAGGTCAGCATGGAAAAGGCCGGCTCGCTCTGGGGCGAAGGCACGCTGGAAATCCTGCCGGACGGCTTCGGGTTCCTGCGGTCCGCCGACTACTCGTATCTGCCGGGGCCGGACGACATCTACGTCTCGCCGTCGCAGATCCGCAAGTTCGCGCTGCGCACCGGCGACACGATCCACGGCCACGTGCGTCCGCCGAAGGAAGGCGAGCGCTACTTCGCGCTGCTGAAGGTGGAAGCGGTGAACTTCGAGACGCCCGAGCGTGCCCGCGAGCGCATCCTCTTCGACAACCTGACGCCGCTGCACCCGAACGAGCGCCTCAAGCTCGAGACCACCAGCGAAGAAGTCGCGATGCGCATCATGGACCTCATCTGCCCCATCGGCAAAGGCCAGCGCGGACTCATCGTGGCGGCGCCCTTCACCGGTAAGACGGTGCTCTTGCAGAAGATCGCCAACAGCATCACGATCAACCATCCGGAAGCCATCGTGATGGTGCTGCTCATCGACGAGCGTCCTGAAGAAGTGACCGACATGGCGCGTTCGGTGAAGGGCGAGGTCATTGCCTCGACTTTCGACGAAGCGCCGGAACGTCACGTGCAGGTCGCCGAGATGGTGCTCGAAAAAGCCAAGCGTCTCGTCGAACACGGCCGCGACGTGGTGATCCTGCTTGACTCGATTACGCGCCTCGCCCGCGCCTACAACGTCATCGTGCCCTCGAGCGGCAAGGTGCTGTCGGGCGGTGTCGACGCGAACGCGCTGCAGCGTCCCAAGCGCTTCTTCGGCGCCGCGCGCAACATCGAACACGGCGGCAGCCTTACCATTCTCGCCACGGCGCTCATCGAAACCGGCAGCCGCATGGACGATGTCATCTTCGAAGAGTTCAAGGGCACCGGCAACATGGAAATCCACCTGGACCGCCGCTTGATGGAAAAGCGCGTGTTCCCGGCGCTGGACGTCCACAAGTCGCGCACCCGCAAAGAAGAGCTCCTGGTGCCCCAGGAAGAGTTGCAGCGCATCTGGCTGCTGCTCAAGATCCTGAGTCCCCTGAGCGTCACCGAAGCCACCGAACTCCTGGTCGACAAGTTCAAGAAGACCAAGAGCAACGCCGACTTCCTGGCCATGATGCAAAAGATGTAAGAAGACGGGTTGATACAAGCCGCGGGCCTCACCCGAGCGCCTGCGGCTTTTCTTTTGGGCTCCCGTCCCTCTCGTGCTCGTGCTCGTAATCGTGCTCGTACTCGTGCCCGTAATCGTATTGTGTTTCCGTAACTCCCCTTTGCAAGGGGAGCTCTTGGTTGGACGAAGAACTCCCATTACAAATGGGAGTTACGAAAACCGCTCGTGCAGGGTTGAGGGGGATAAACAAGAACACAATTCGATTACGATGACGAGTACGAAGAAGAATCGATTACGAGCACGAGTACGAGCACGAGCACGAGAAAGGGCTGGGACCTTCGCCAGTTTCTTTGCATTTCTCTTCCCGACGCGCTACCCTTAATTCGACGGCGGGAGGTGGCAACCCTAGACGAAGCCGGGGGCAAGGAGCGCCGCATGGCCGAGAACCTCCTGGAACCGTGGCTGAACCACGCGTATGCCATGGAAAGTGCCGTTATCGAAATCTTCGACCTCCACCATAAACAAGCCGACGAACACCCCACGCTGGGTTCGCGTCTCGAGGCGCATCGCGACGCCACCAAGCGCCACGCGCTAGCCATCAAGGGTTGCCTGGAACGGCTCGATCAGCGGGTCTCGCCCCTGAAATCGGGCGCGGGCTCCATCATGGGCACGCTCCAGGCCATCGCCACCAGCCTGCTGGGCGATCCCCTGCTGCGCAACCTGATGGCCGACTATTCGTCCACGAAATACCAGATTGCCTTCTACCACGTGCTGCTTGGCGTGGCCACTGAAATGGGCGATCGCGAAACCGCGAGAGTTTGTCAGGAGATCCTCGGCGAAGAGGAAGACATGGCCCGGTGGATCGAAGGCCAGCTTCCGACCATTGCCGTGGAAACATTGCGGCAGCGCGCGGCCTCCTGACCGCCCTCCCACACAGAACGCTTCCCACCAAGGAGAATCCCCATGCCTGACGTGCGTATCGTCGAGGGCGTGAAAAGCCGTGCCGCCGTCGCCGGCCATCCCCTCCATCCCATGATCGTGCCCTTCCCCGTCGCCATGCTGCCGGCGGCCCTCCTGACGGATATCGTGTTTGCGCTCACCTCGAATGCCTTCTGGGCGGGCGCGAGTTTCTGGCTGCTTGCGGGCGGCGTGGTCACCGGCGCGCTGGCGGCGGTGCTGGGGCTTATCGACTTCGCTTCAATCCCCAGGGTTCGCGCGGTGAAAGACGGCTGGATCCACTTCCTGGGAAATGCGGCGGCACTTGTTATCGCGATCGCGAACGTGCTGTTGCGCTTCGGCAATGTGGCCGATCCCATCGTGCCGCTGGGGCTCGGGATGTCGGCCGTGGTGGCACTGATCCTCGTGGTAACGGGATGGTACGGCGGGGAACTGACGTACCGGCACGGGGTGGGCGTCGTCGGGCCTCCGGCGAGCCGGCCATAACCAAACGGGTCCCTGCGGACCTACGGGGAGCGAAGCGTATGAACAGATCGATCGGAAGGCTATCCTGGGTGCCGGTGCTGCAGGGCATCTATTACGCGGCGAGCGGAATATGGCCGGTGGTGAGCATGACCACGTTTCTGGCCGTGACGGGTCCTAAGACCGATCTATGGCTGGTACGGACGGTCGGGCTCATGCTGGCGGTGGAAGGGGTTGCGCTGGCGTTTGCGGGGGTGCGGCGGCGGATTACGCCTGAGACTGTGATCCTGGGGATGGGAACGGCGCTGGTGCTGGCCGGCGCGGACATCTTCTACGCGGCCATCGATCGCATTTCGGCCGTCTATTTCCTGGACGCGGGGGTGCAGCTGGCCTTGGTGGCGGGTTGGATACTGGGCGGGCGGCGGCGGAAAGAGGAAACTTCATAGACACGTTGTACCACCGAGGCCTTGCATGAAACTCAAGCCCATCGAAGAACAGGTTGTGGTCGTGTTTGGCGCCACGAGCGGAATCGGGCGCGAGACGGCGCTGCTGTTTGCGCGGCGCGGCGCAAAGGTCGTGGCGGTGGCGCGCGGCAAGGATGGATTGGTTGCACTCGTGGAGGAGGTACAGGCCAGGAACGGCAACGTGCTGCCGCTCGCGGCGGACGCGGCGTCGTTCGAGCAGGTGAAGGCCGTGGCGGATCAGTTGGTCGCGCAGCGCGTATACCTGGTTCGCCACCCATCCCGGGGCGCGCTGGGCGCTCACCGGCGCCCTGCTGTTGGCCGTGGCGTCGGCGGCCATAGCGGTCGCAGAATAAGGGTGTCACCCGAATTCCCATTCGGGGTCTTTTTGGCTTAAGCCTCGCGCTACTAAAGAAAGGGCTAAAGACCCCGAATGGGAATTCGGGGTTACATTGGAAAAACCTTCCGGGATCTGTGGTAGTCTATCCGCGGGGTAAGGGTAGCCTGTGGTATTGGTGCGGGGTTTTGTGGCGGAAATGGAAGGGAACGCGGCATGAAGTGGGCATTTGCGGTACTCGCAATCTGTATGGTGGCGGCGTCGTCCGCCGTGGCGGGGCCAGCGGCAACGGCGCGTGAATTGACGGTATACGCGCCGGAATTCAAGGACATGAAGGACCCGGCCACGGGCGCGGATCTGCGTTTCATCACGACGGACGCAGGCAAAGACAACAACCTGTATTTTCACCAGCGGTCCTGGTTCAGCGACGGTTCGGTAATCCTGTTCATCTCGGACCGGCCGGGCGGCGGCGTCATGGGCTACCTGACGGAGACCGGTGAGATCATCGCCTTCGACCCCGAACTGGGCAACGTCTGCACGACGGCCGCCGTGGATCATCCGGCCCTGTTCATGGTGCGCAAGGGCGGGGTCGTGGTCGAGATCACCCTCGACATCCGGCCCTCCGCCGCGCCGGACAAGGAACGCTCGAAAGTGACCGCGCACGAGCGAGTCCTGTGCACGTTGCCGGCCGCCACGGGCTCGTTCGAGATCAACGAGAACTGCAACGGCAAAACCCTCGCCATCGGCAACACCGCCTGGACGCATATGAAGGGGCCTGGCATCGTTCTCGTCAACGAGAAATCGGGCAAGATTCGCGACCTGTGCGCCATCGATCCCGAACTCCAATACGGCGGTCACGTCCAGTTCAGCCACACGGACCCGCACAAACTGAGCTTCGCGGCGGTGAAATCGCGGCTGTGGGTCGTGGACACACGCGAAGGCAAGCCGGTCAACGTGTACCACGAGTGGCCCGGCGAGCTGGTCACGCACGAAGAATGGTGGGTTGACGATCAGATCCTTTTTTGCGGCGGCACGCACCCCATGCCCACGCAGGATCCCAGCGTGAAAGTCCTCAATCCCAGGACCGGAGAGGTGCGTATCATCGGGGCGGGCGCGTGGTGGGAAGGCGCGACGGCCCCCGAACTCGCGAAGGTCAACTGGTGGCATTCCGACGGCAGCGACGACGGCCGCTGGGTCGTGGCCGACAACTGGCACGGCGACATCCGCCTGTGGGAAGGCACGACGACGCGTCCGCGTCCGCTGACCTACGGCCATCGCACCTACGGCAAGGGCGACCACCCGCACGTGGGCTTTGACCGCGCGGGCAAGCAGGTGATCTTCACGTCACATCTTCTGGGTGACCCAAATGTGTGCGTGGCCACCATTCCGCAGGAGTGGCAGGAGGCAAATCCCGGGCCGGCCACAGGAAAGAAATAGCCAAATGACGTTTGGGTCTTATAGGTCCCATAAGGCCTATAAGACTCATTGGACCCATTCCCAAAGGCAGGAGCAGACGTGAACAACGTAACGGAATTGAAGCAGCAAGCGGCGGAGTACGCCGTTCAATTTGTGAAGCCGGGCATGGTGGTGGGGCTCGGGCACGGGTCCACGGCCATCTGGGCCGTTCGGCGCATCGCCGAATTGCTGAAAACCGGCGAGTTAGACGACGTCGTGTGCGTGCCGTGCTCGCTGCAGGTGCAGGCGGACGCGCGCAAGCTCGAAATCCCCCTGACGACCCTCGAGGACGCGCCGGTCATCGACATCACCATCGACGGCGCGGACGAAATCGACGCGGACTTCAATGTCATCAAGGGCGGCGGCGGCGCGCTGCTGCGCGAGAAGATCGTGGCGCAGGCCACGAAGCGCGAGATCGTCGTTGCCGACGCATCGAAAGTATCCTCGGCGCTGGGCACCAACTTCGCCGTGCCGGTCGAAGTGTCGCAGTTCGGGTGGATGCTGCAAATGACGTTTCTGGAGGGCCTGGGCGCTCGCTGCAAACGGCGTCCGCACCCGGAAGGTTTCCCTTTCCTGACGGACCAGCGCAACTTCATCGTGGACTGCGAGTTCGGTCCCATCGCCGACGTGCACGCGCTTGCCCGCGCCATGAACGATCGCGCCGGCATCGTCGAGCACGGCCTGTTCTTGAACCTCGTTCACGACATCGTCGTCGCCGGCCCGGAAGGCATTACACACCGCACGAAATCCTAGGGACAACAAGCAAGGGGAACGAACATGGCGCCGTGGAGATTAGTACGTGTTCTGTTGACGTTGTCGCTATTTTGCGCCTGCGCGGGCACGGCGTTTGGCACGCTGGACGATTTGCCGAAACTCAAGGACTTCAAAGCGGGCCGGCAATCCAGCGCGGACCCGTCCGGCGGCAATGCGGACGGCCGCCAGGACCTGCCCATCCAGCCGGGTGAAACGCGCGAGATGGCCAGCATCGAGGGGCCCGGCGCCATCACGCACATCTGGGTCACCATCGCCTCGAAGGACCAGAACCACCTGCGCAACCTCGTGCTGCGCATGTATTGGGACGGGGAGGAAACGCCGTCGGTCGAGTCGCCCATCGGCGATTTCTTCGGCCAGGGCAACAACTCGTATTACCAGTACTCGTCGCTGCCGCTGCAGATCGGGACATCGAACGGCCTGAACTCGTTCTGGCGGATGCCGTTCGGCAAGAGCGCGCGCGTGACGGTCACCAACGACGGCCCGGTGAAAGTCGACGCGTTCTACTACTACGTGGACTACCAGAAGTACGAGCGCTTCGAAGACGACGGCTCGCGCTTCCACGTCCAATACCGCCAGGCGTTCCCCTGCGTGGCCGGTGAGAACTACGTGCTCATGGAAGCGGCCGGGCGCGGCCATTACGTCGGCACGAACCTCTCGATTCACCTGCGCGCCGACGGCTGGTGGGGCGAGGGCGACGACATGATCTACGTGGACGGCGAAGAGGAGCCGTCGTTGCAGGGCACGGGCTCGGAGGACTACTTCTGCGGCGCGTGGTGCTACGGCGAGGCCTTCAGCGACATGTACCTTGGCTGCCCGCAGCGCGGCGAACACAAGACGAATGCCCTGTGGAACGTCTACCGCTACCACATCGAGGATCCGGTGCCCTTCGAGAAGTCGATCAAAGTGACCATCGAACACGGCCACGCCAACGACCGCAGCGACGACTTCTCGTCGGTGGCGTATTGGTACCAGACCGAGCCGCACGCGGCCTTCCCGGCTCTGCCCGCCGCCGAACAGCGCATCCCCACCGAGGCGGTGCCGACGGTGCCGTATAAAGAACAAGGCGCGGACGAAGCCGAGAAAGGGCCCCTGTCGGAGTGGCAGGGCGGCCCGGTGGGCGTGCAGGACATGAGCATGTTCGGCAAGTGGAGCGGCAACGCGCATCTGTTCTTCCAGCCGGAAGGCCCCGCGACGTTCACGCACCCCGTCGTGCTCAACGCTCCCCGGGCGGTGAACGTCAACGTAACCCTGTGGTACACGGCCGCGCCCGACTACGGAATCTGCGAGGCATGGATGAACGGCCGGAAGGTTGCGGAATGGGACGGCTACACCAAGGACGGCGTGATCCGCAAGTCGGTCGAATTCCCCGCAACGGTGCCGTCGGGAAACAGCACTTTCGAACTGCGCGTGGTCGGCAAGAACCCCGAATCCAGCGGCTACTTCGCCGGAATCGACTGCTGGCGCCTGACGCCTCAATAACACGGCTCCTTTCGCGCCGCGGCCCCACCCGGAGCCGCGGCGTTTTCTTGTGTCCGTTGGCCAAATACGGCTTCGCGTGGTAGACTTTCCCAATGACTCACAACGAGGAAAAACCTTCTCGGCCTCGTTCGAGATTCCGCCGGATACGTCTTATCGTCCTCATACTCGGATGCGTGGCTCTTCTACCCATCGTGGCCTGGTTCGTTTTCGAGCGATACCTCCAGATTGAAGCCTACCGCCCCGCGCTCGAGAAGAAGATTGCGGACACCACCGGTCTCCCCGTCTCGATCGGCCGTCTTGATCTCACCCTTAATCCCCTGCCCGTGATCCAGGCGGATACGATCACGGTCGGGCAGGGCGATTTCCGTCTTGCGGCGGAACGGGCGTTGATTGAGCCCGACATGCAGGCCCTGCTCCATCGCGATATCCGCCTCACCGCCGTCGACCTCTTTGAACTGAATGCCGTGATGCCCGCCGATCCGGCGGAACTGCGCAGCCGGCTCCGGGAAGTTTCCGCGCACATGGCCAAGCCCAAGAGCGGCAAGATTAAGATAGTTCTGGACCGCATCCGCGCGGAGCAGGCGACCCTTTTCCTGGGTACCGCGCAAAAGCCTATCTTCACCGGCGACCTGGACCTGCTCGATGTCCTCTCCCCTACGCCGTCCGGCCGGATCGACGCGGCGGTGGTGGCAATGCGGGACGAGATCCGCGGCGGCGGCGAGTTCAGTGTGCGGCGCGGCCCCGGCGGCAAGGGCATCGAAGCGTTCAAGGGCGCATTTTCGATGGACGGCCTTCAACTGGCCAAGGTGGTCAAGAACCAGAAGACGCCCCGTGTGTTGCTGGAGGTGGACGGAGCTTTTTCGGGGACCGACACCCGCAACCTCACGGTAAACCTCTCGGGCGATATCGAACCCGCGGCCAATGCGCGGCAACTGGGCGAGTCGCTCGAGGGTCCGTTCCTAGCCAAAGCGATCTGGGACGGAACGACGGTGCGGCTCGAGGACGTGCGCTGGAAGGCCGCGGGCCTGGAGCTGGCCGGGGACGTCGCGCGCACGGAAGACGGGGCCTACCGCCTGTCGATTCCCTCCGCCACCGTGGGCGCGTACACCTTAAACCCCTTGTTCGCCATGATGCCGTCTAAAACCTTCCGCATCGAGGCCGGACAGGAAGCCTCGGTGGGCCTTGAAGACCTGGCCGTGTCGCTGACGCGCGACAAGCAACCCGGTCTCGAACGCGGCCGAATCACCCTGGTCGGAATCAACCTTATCAATGCCGAGCAAAAGGATATCGCGCGCAACGTAAAGGGCGCGCTTGTGCTCGAGGACGGCACGGTGCGCGTGGAAGGGCTTAAAGGCGCGGGGCTGGAACTGACCGGCACCGTCGTGCCCGATTTCGGCGCCAAGGTCGCCAAGTTGGACCTGAAAGGCACCTTCGCCCTCAGCCGCGAATCGCTTCAACCCGTCTTGAACGTCAAAAGCATCCAGGAAGTTGGCGGCTCGGTGAAGCTCGAACGGATCGCCGGAACCTTCGGCTCGGGCAAGGGCCTTCCCAAGGATTTCGTGCTCGAAGGCAGCACGGAAAAGGCGCGCTTGTCACTGAAGACGGCGGGCTTCGTGGACGTGTTCAATCCCGTGTCGGCCACCTTCACTACCGAAGGCAAGGTTG
>JAVEWL010000437.1:0-5096 GCA_034004565.1 FCB group bacterium
GCGGCTTTCGGAGCCGTCGGGCCAGCGTACGAGCAGCGTATCGGGTTCGGGTGTCACCACGGCGGAGGGCGCGGCATCGATGCGGCGCATGCCTACTTCGCGGTGCACCTGCTCGGCCATGGCCTGCAGCGCTGGCGGCACGGTGCCGGCCTGCAAGGCTTCCAGGTCGGAGAGGCCCTGCATGATGGGCAGTTCCGCGAGCATATCGAGGCCGAAGCGGTCTTTGAGGCTGCGCTTGCTCGAGCCGAAGATGTGGTGTTTCTTCTCGCAGTTGTCGCAGACGAAATAGCTCATGTTTTCGACGATGCCAAGCACGGGCACGTGTACCTTCTCGAACATGAGGATGCCCTTGGCGACGTCGACCAGCGACAACGAATGCGGCGTGGTGACGATGATCGCGCCGTCGAGCGAAGCCTGCTGCACGATGGTCAACTGGATGTCGCCGGTGCCGGGGGGCATATCGATGATGAGGTAGTCGAGCTCGCCCCAATCGGTCTGGCGGAGGATCTGGGTGATGTAGCCGGATACGATCGGTCCGCGCAACACGGCCGGGGACTCGCCCAGCACGAAGCCCATGGACATGACCTTCAGCCCGTCAACCTCGATGGGGATCAGCATGTTCTTCTGGACGTAGAGTTGCGGACGGTGGATGTTGAACAGGGTTGGTACCGAGGGTCCGTAGACATCCGCGTCAAGCAGGCCCACGCGCAACCCCTGGCGCTGCATGGTGCGTGCGAGGTGCGCGGCGACGGTGGATTTGCCGACACCGCCCTTGCACGACGACACCGCGAGGATGGTGTCGACCTTGTCGAGGGCGTTGATCTCGGAGCCCGCGCGCGGCTTGGCCTGCATGGCGCCCATTTCGACGGCGACCGATTCCACGCCCGGCAATGCCTTGACGGCGGTTTCGCAGGCCGTCTTGAACCGTTCTTTTACGGGACAGGCGGGGGTGGTCAGTTCGACCGTGAAACTGACCTTGCCGCCGTCGATCTTCAGGTTCTTGATGAATCCCAGCGAGACGATGTCGCGGCCGAGGTCGGGGTCGATGATGTGCCGCATGGAATCCAGTACTTGTGCCTCGGTAATCATTCGCCAAAAGCTCCCACGTATTGCGTTATCCGCCCACTGAACCGGAAGCGCGAGTGTATATTCCCGTAGAAGGTTAACTCAAACGAGGGAGGGATCATTCCGGAAATGGGAATGGGTCTTATAGGTCTCATAGGTCTCATGGGCCGGATGGGGCCCATAGGCCCCATAAAGCCTATAAGACCCATTTGGCCTACCCCAGACTGGCCATGAGGTCGGCTTTGGCGAATTCGACGACGCCGGTAAAGGTGTCCGAGGCGCCGTAGTAGACGAGGAGGGTGTCGCCCCGATCGACGAAGCCGGTCGGGAAGACCACGTGCGAAACGAAGCCCTGGGTCTCGAAGTCCTCCTGCGGGAGCATGATGGCCTCGCCCGACTGGCGCACGATGCGGGCCGGGTTGTCGCGGTCGAGGAGCATCACGCCGGACGAGTACGCGCCGATCTTGTTCTCGGCGTCGGGGCGGCGGTTGCCGTGGTAGATTTCGAGCCAGCCTTCGGGCACGCGGAACGGCGGCAGGCCCGCACCCACACGCCCTCCCTCCCACGCCATGCTGCCGCCGTAAAAGGGCAGGTTGCGGCCCCAGTTGACAAGGTCGGCCGAGCGCGCGGTCCACATTTCCGGCGCGCTGAAGTGCGTGCGCGGGTTCGGCCGGTGCAGAGCCCAATACTCGCCCTCGATGCGCTCTGGGAACAGCACCACGTCCTTGTTCTCGGAACTGAAAATGATGCCGTGGCGCTCGAAGCTGCGGAAGTCGGTGGTCGAGGCGAGGGCGGTCGCGGCGCCGTGGCGCGACACCGCGACGTACGTGATGTAGTACTTGCCGTCGAGCGGCGTGATTCGCGGATCCTCGACACCGTAAGCCTCGTAGCCCATCGCGGGCATGAAGGCTTCCTGGCCGATGCTGTCGATGTTGCGTCCGTCGCGGCTGCGCACGATCCGGCAATGCGACACGAACGTGAGGTACATGCGATCGTGCACGTGGTGATAGACCACGCGCGGATCGCTGCGGTCCAGTTCGTTGTGGCGGAACCAGGCGATATCGAAGCCCTTGTCGGGGTCGTGCATCGGGATCGCGGTGTAGCCTTCGCGCTGCTCCTTCGGGCGCTCGGCGACGCGGACCATGAGGATGGTTTCGCCGTTGCATTCGGTGACGCCGGGGTTGAACGTGCCGATGACTTCGAGGTCCTCGCGCGACGGCGGCACGTCCTCCGGGCGAATGAGGCATTTCGTGAAGAGTCGTGGAATCATGGGGTGTTACTCCGTGGCTGGTGGTGTGAGCCCTCACCCCGCCCCTCTCCCAGGGGGAGAGGGAGCCCGTCGTGGGATTGGGTCGCCTGACTGAGCGCATACCCCCTCGATCAACGCTGCTTGAGTCTTATCCCCTCTCCCCCATCGGGGGAAAGGGTGAGGGGTAGCGCAGACCTCATAACCCTACTCTCCCCCATGCGCCAGTTGCGTTGCCTTGACGGCCATTTCGAGCGAGGCGCGGCCATTTTCTTCCGACAGATGGCGCACGTGACTGCGGTCTCGGATCCAGGCCACCTGGTCCTTGAACAGATCGCGGACCAGTTCGCCGTAGCGATGCATCTTCGGATGGCCCTCGCCGTAGGTCACGTCAAACATCTGGTAGATGTCCACATCCTTGTGCCGGCCGCGGGCGTGGCGATCCTTGCCGCCGTACACGGTCGTGATGTCGAGCCGGGAGCCTTTGAAAATGTCCATGATCGCGCGCGTCGAACTTTCGCTGCCGACGGCCCGCACGCGAATCAGCGTCGGCACCCATTCGTAGAGCGTGACGTCGCCTTGCTCGAACAGGATGCGCCACTCCTGCCGGTCCATGCGCGAGACCTGCGTGAACCCGTGGTAGAAATTGACGAGCTTGTCCTCGCCGTAGCGCACGGTGCAGTTCACCTGGTCCTCGAGGTTGGTGCCGGGTCGCTTGACGGCCTGCGCGGACATCATCTCGCCCTTTCCGAGCCAGCCCTCGAACACGTCAAAGAAATGTACGCCGTGCTCGATGAAGATGCCGCCGCCCTTTTCGGGATCCCAGAACCAGTGGTCCGGTCCCAGACCCTCGTCGGTGGCGTAGTTGTCGAAGAAGCCGTGGAGCACTTCTCCCATCGCCTTCGAGTCGATGAGGCGCTTCACCATTTCGTACAGCGGGTTGTATCGCTGCATGAGGTTCACCGACATCAGCAGGTTCTTCTCGCGGGCAAGGGCGAGCATTTCGTCGGCCTGCTCCATGTTCATCGCCAGGGGTTTCTCGCAGAGCACGTGCTTTCCGGCCTGCAGCGCGGCCATCGCCTGCGAATGGTGCAGGAACGGCGGCGTGGCGATGTAGACGAGGTCGACGTCGTCGCGGGCCAGCAGTTCCTCGACGGGCATCGGGTCCGGAATGCCGAAGCGTTGGGCCGCCGCATAGGCCGCCTCGCGATGGGTGCCGGCCATGCCGACGAGTTCAATGCCGGGAAGTTGCATGTAATGTTGAACGGCGTACAGGCCGAATCCGCCAAAGCCGATGACGCCCAGACCGAGTCTATCTTCATTCATGGCAGGTGTGCTCCATGGGGAAATATGGAAGGGGTGAGGTTCCCGTACTAGACGGGTTTCGTGAAGTGCTCACTCAATTGTTCCCCGAAATGGAGCGGAATGCAACTTCTTCCCGGGATGTTTTCCGGCCTGAACGAGATAATAACCGCGGCAAGGTGAAAACGGGGCACGCCGCGCTCTGCTACAATGAACGCAGCCCTTCGTGGGCTCGATGGAGGCTCCTTAATGAAATGGTCCTGGAGAATTGCCACCCTGGCCGGCATCGGTGTCTATGTGCATGCCACTTTCCTGCTAATCTTGCTGTGGGTGGCGTATGTGTCCTTCCAGCGTGAAGGGACCGGGACGGCCGTGCTGCGCGGCATTGTGTACCTGTTCACCGTGTTCGGAATCGTGGTGTTGCACGAGTTGGGGCACGCCCTGGCGGCACGCCGTTTTAATATTCAAACTCGCGACATCACCCTTTACCCCATCGGCGGCGTGGCGCGGCTCGAGCGGATGCCCGAAAAGCCCTGGCAGGAATTCATCGTCGCAATTGCGGGCCCGGCCGTGAACGGGGTGCTGGCCCTCGTTGCCGTTGTCATCATCGCGTTCGCGTACGGTTCCGGCGCGCTGCACTCGGATCCCGGAGACCCGTTCTGGTTCGTGCCGTCGGATTTCCTGTTGTTCGTGCTGAGCGTGAACGTGTTTCTGGCCCTGTTCAACCTGCTACCGGCCTTCCCGATGGACGGCGGACGCGTGCTGCGCGCCCTGCTCGCCCTGAAGCTCGATTACGTGCAGGCGACCCAGATTGCCGCCACCGTGGGACAGGCCATGGCACTACTCTTCGGTGTGGTCGGTCTTTTCACGAGCGAATTCATCCTCATGTTCATCGCGGTGTTCGTGTGGATGGGCGCGGCGGCGGAATCGAGCATGGTGCAAATCAAGGGCGCACTCGGCGGCATTCCCGTGGTCCGGGCCATGATACGCGAGTTCCACATCCTGACGCCGACGACCCCCTTGTCGCGAGCGGTTGACCACATCCTGGCGGGGTTCCAGCACGATTTCCCCGTCACGGAGAACGGGCGGCTCGTGGGGGTTCTGACGCGCTCGGACCTGCTCGCCGCGCTCAGCCGACAAGGCAACGACGGCCTCGTCGGCGAGGCCATGCAGCGCAACTTCCAGACCGCCACGCCCTACGAAATGCTTGACAGCGTGCTGGTGCGCCTGCAGTCCTGCGACTGCCGCTCGTTCCCCGTCGTACAGGGCGGCGAGGTCGTCGGCATGATCACCACGGACAACGTCGGCGAATTCATGATGGTCCAGTCGGCCCTGCACGACATGCCCACGCCGAGAATACCGCAGTAAAGAATTTTCGATTTCAGATTTTAGATTTTAGATTTGTGAGCTACCCGAACGCTCACCCCTCAAACAACCCCTTGCGGACATGCCACCTCCAAACTTGTTTGGGGGTGCTTAATGA
>JAVEWL010000438.1:0-5094 GCA_034004565.1 FCB group bacterium
CGGTTCGGCATCTATGCCCCGACGGGAGATTTCACCAAGGGCAAACTGGCCAACGTGGGGCTGAACTATTGGACTTTCGAGCCCAGCGTATCGTTCAGCTACCTGAGCTCAAAGATCGGCCTGGAAATATCCGCCTTCACCGGCATGAGTTTCAACACGAAAAACGACGCTACGGACTACCAGAGCGGAGATGTTTTCCACCTGGACTTGACCGTTGCCGAGCACCTGCCCCTGTCCAAGTATGGGTACATTGGAGTCGGCTTCAACGCCTTCTACTGGGAGCAGTTCACCGCCGACAGCGGTCCCGGTGCGGTGCTCGGCTCCTTCGAAGGCCGCACCCAGGGCATTGGACCGGTGGTCTCCTACGTCTCTCCGCCCATCTGCGGTCACACCATCTTGGCCGAGGTGAAATGGCTCCCGGAGATCGACGTCAATAACCGCCTCGACGGGGACTACATCTGGTTCAAGGCGGTGTTGGCCTTCTAGCGACAGACGTGCTTATGGATCTGTCCATAGCCTGCATTGATTGAGATCGAAAGGGGATGGTTTATGAAGAAGAGAACAGCAATGGCCGCATTCATTCTTGCGTTGATCACGGTGTGCGCGGCAACGGCCCTGGCACAGACAGAACCGGATCGCACCACGCTGCCAATCCACGAGCCCCAGTACCCGCACAGCACCGTGCTCGATGTTCGGAATGCCCCTCCACCGCCTCCGCGATTCGAGGTCAAGGCGCCGGCTGGAGCGCCCAACGTCCTCATTGTGCTGATCGACGACATGGGATTCGGCCAGTCCGGCGCGTTTGGCGGGCCCCTCCACATGCCGACGGTGGAACGCCTGGCCAACAGCGGACTCCGGTACAACCAGTTCCACACGACCGCCCTTTGCGCGCCGACGCGGACTGCGCTGCTCAGCGGCCGCAACCACCACATGAACAACATGGGCTCGATCACGGAAACGGCGACGGCCTACCCCGGCAACAGCGCCCAGCGCCCCGACAACGTGGCGCCACTGGCGATGATGCTGCGATACAACGGCTACACGACGGCACACTTCGGCAAAAACCATGAGACGGCGGTGTGGGAGATCAGCCCGTCGGGGCCCACCGACCGCTGGCCGACCCGCGGCGGCTTCGACAAGTTCTATGGCTTCATGGGCGGCGAGACGAACCAATGGGCGCCGGCCGTCTACGATGGCATGATCAAGATCGAGCTGCCGAACGATCCAAACTACCACTTCATGACCGACATGACGAATCAGGCCATCCGATGGGTGCAATCCGTGAAGTCCCTGACCCCGGACAAGCCGTTTTTCATCTACTTCGCGCCCGGGGCAACCCACGCACCGCACCACGTCCCCAAGGAATGGATCGAAAAGTATCGGGGCAAGTTCGACCAGGGGTGGGACAAGCTGCGGGAAGAGACCCTCGCCCGCCAGATCAAGCTGGGTGTAGTGCCCCCGGGGACGAAGCTCGCACCGAAGCCGGAAGCGATCAAGGACTGGGAAAAGCTCACGCCGGACGAGAAGAAGCTCTTCACCCGCCAGATGGAGGTGTTTGCCGGGTTCTCCGAGTACACGGACACCGAGATCGGCCGCCTCGTGGACGCCATCGGCGACCTGGGTCAGCTCGACAACACGCTGATCTTCTACATCGTGGGTGACAACGGCGCGAGCGCGGAAGGCGGTATGGCCGGCATGTTCAACGAGAACACCTTCTTCAACGGGATTGCGGAATCGGTCCAGGACGTCTTGAAGCACTATGACGAGCTTGGCAGCCCGAGCACGTACAATCACTATGCCGCCGGATGGGCCGTCGCGGGGGACACGCCGTTCACCTGGACCAAGCAGGTTGCCTCGAGCTACGGCGGAACGCGCAACGGCATGGTCGTCCACTGGCCGAAGGGGGTTAAGGCAAAGGGCGAGGTTCGTTCTCAGTGGCACCATGTGATCGATATTGTCCCCACGATTCTCGATGCCGCGGGTCTTCCCGAACCGAAGGTCGTGAACGGCGTCAGCCAAGTCCCCATCGAAGGGGTGAGCATGCTGGGCTCCTTCAATGATGCCAAGGCGAAGGACAACCACCTGACCCAGTACTTCGAGATTTTCGGCAACCGCGCTATCTATCACGACGGCTGGCTGGCCGGCACTATTCACAAAGCGCCCTGGGAGCAAAAGCCCCGGGCATCTCTCGAAAACGATGTCTGGGAGCTCTATGATACGCGGGCCGACTTCAGCCTTGCCAACGACCTGGCGGGAAAGGACCCGGCGAAGCTCAAGGAGATGCAGGACCTTTTCATGAAGGAAGCGGTCAAGAACAACGTCCTCCCTCTCGATGACCGCACTTTTGAGCGCTTCAATGCAGCCCTCGTCGGGCGGCCCGACCGGATGGCCGGCCGCACGTCGCTCACGGTCTACGAGGGCATGACGGGAATGTCCGAGAACGTGTTCATCAACACCAAGAACCGCTCCTACACGATCACGGCGGAAGTGGAGATTCCCAAAGGCGGCGCCAAAGGAGTAATCCTCGCCCAAGCCGGGCGGTTCGGAGGCTGGAGCCTGTATCTGAAGGACGGCAAGCCGACCTACCATTACAACTTCCTCGGGTTGGCGCGCTTCACCATTGCCGCAAAAGATCCTGTACCTGCCGGGAAGGCCACCATCCGCTACGAGTTCGCCTACGACGGCGGCGGACTGGCCAAGGGCGGCCTGGGGTCGATCTTCGTCAACGGCGCGAAGGTTGCCGAGGGACGGATCGAACAAACGCAGCCCATGGTGTTCTCGGGTGATGAAGGTGCTGACGTCGGTGAGGATGGAGAGACGCCGGTCGTTGAGGACTATGGAATTCCAGCACCCTATAAGTTCACCGGCAGGATCGACAAGGTCACGATTGACCTGAAGGAAATGAAGGCGGCAGACAAAACGGAGGAGAACAAGCTCCGCGCCGAAACCGCTCACAAAAAAAAGCTGTCGGATTAGGTAATTGTAGGAGCAGACACGATGAGAAAAGCACCTGTGTATGTCCTTACCCTCTTGGCTTTGATCGTCTTTGGCCCTGCCATGCAGAGTTGGGCGGAGACGTCTAAGATGAAGATGACGACCCCGATTCCCGAGGGGATTGCAATACCAGACACGGTTGAAACTCGCCTCGGCACACTGAAGTTCTTCGACGGTTTCCCGGATGATGCTACCGTCGAGAAGCTCTACGATAACCTCGACTTCCAGCGCGCGGTACAGGCCTACCTTCTGGCCCTGGCCCCCGTTAGCCAGTTGGCCAACAAGAAGGGGATCTCCGAGTTGGGGCCGCTCAATGTGACGGTGCCCATCTTCGAGGACCGAATGGACTCGAAGTCGCTCTTCCTCACTCCGAACAACAACACGCCGTACACGTGGTTCTGGCTCGACCTGCGCGATGGTCCGCTCGTGCTCGAAGTGCCGCCGAAGGTGCTTGGGGCGATTGACGACATTTGGTACAACTTCGTCACCGACCTCGGCTTCACCGGGCCGGACAAGGGCGAAGGCGGCAAATACCTGATCCTCCCGCCCGGCTACAAGGGCGACGTGCCGGAAGGCTATTTTGTTGTGCGACCCGCATCGTTCTCAATCTGGGTTCCCTGGCGCTCCTTCCTCGTCAGCGGTGACCCCAAGCCTGGCGTGGACCTGGTGGAGAAGCACACGCGCATCTATCGCCTGAAGGATGCCGCCAATCCGCTCAAACTGAATTTTGTGCATGTTTCCGGCAAACCATTCAGCACACTTGCACCAGCGGATTACAGGTTCTGGGAGTATCTGAACCAGGTGGTGCAGGAAGAACCGACTGAATCGCTCGATCCGGTAACACTCGGCCTCTATGCGTCGATCGGTATCCAAAAAGGAAAACCGTTCGCACCCGATGCGCGGATGAAAGGGATCCTGACTGAAGCTGCCACGGTCGGCGACGCCACTGCTCGGGCCATCAATTACCGGCTGCGAATCAAGGAAAGCTACTATTATCCGAACAGCGCCTGGCGCTCCGGCTTCTACGGCGGCTACAAGTTCGAAGAAAACGGGGCTCGCGTCCTCGACGCTTACTCGGCCTTCTTTTTCTACGCCACAGGCGTCACGCCGGCCATGGACTCGAAAACTGTCGGCGTGGGATCGCAATACATGGCTGCATTCGTGGATTCCAAGGGCGCCCCGCTGGACGGCGGCAGGAACTATAGGCTTCACCTGCCACCAAAGATCCCTGTCAAGGAGTTCTGGTCCGTCATCCTCTACGATAACCAGACCCGCTCGATGCTCCAGACCGATCAGCGCTGGCCGGCCGCAACCAGCCAGAACCCTGACCTCAAGGTCAACGCGGACGGGTCGGTGGACATCTATTTCGGCCCCAAAGCCCCGGCCGGCAAAGAGAGCAACTGGGTGCAGACGATTCCCGGCAAAGGATGGAACACACTTCTGCGCCTCTACGGACCGCTTGATCCATGGTTCGACAAGACTTGGCGGCCGGGAGAGATCGAGCCGATATGAGTCGTCCCTGCCGGCACGGGGAGACGATGGTTTGCATAACTCAAGACCAAGGAGATTATTATGACAGACAAAAAAATCCTGATTGTATTGGTCCTTTTGCTGAGTTTTTCATTGACTCCCATTGCAGAGGCTACGGTGCAGGAGCAAACTTCGGGAGCGCCCGCCGGCACTGATGATGGCATGGCTTTGCTCAAGCGCACCGCTGATTTCCTCTCTCAATGCCCGCAGTTCAGCGTCACGATCCATACAGGGTATGATGTGGTGCAGAAGTCGGGTCGGAAAGTTGAGTTCGGAGACATTCTCAAGGTAACGCTTCGTCGCCCCAATGGCTTCCGGGCGGATATCGAGCGAAGTGATGGTGAAAAAGGACTTGTATCTTTTGATGGAAAGGACATCGTTGTCTTCAACGAAAAAGAACAAGTCTTTGCAAAGGCTGCCAGGCCCGGAGACCTGGACGGAGCTGTGACCTATCTCCTCTCCGATCTCAAGATGCGTCTTCCCCTTGCCATGTTGTTTCTGACGAGACTTCCCTTCGAGATCGAAAGAAGGGTCCTTTCCGTCGATGTGGTCGAACGTTCCGTCATCATG
>JAVEWL010000439.1:0-5093 GCA_034004565.1 FCB group bacterium
CTCGAGATCCTTGCCGCCGATCAGCAGCGACAACTCGTCGTTCGCGGGGCGCTCGGAGGTGCGCGGATCGGTCAGGGTGCCTCGGTCGGCGGTGACGAGGTCGAGAATACCGTCGCCGTTGACGTCGCCCGCGACGATGGCGCAGGGATTCGGGCCGACGGGGATGGCCTTGGGATGTTTCACAAAAGGCTCGGCGCCCACCGCCCCCCCCATACCGAGAAGCGCGAAGATCATCCCCCATATGCACACGTTACGTCGCATCGTTCGTTTCATCCTTGAACGGTCGTCATCCGCGCGGCGAGTTCGATGGCCGCGCAGAGGCTGTCTTCCCGCGCCACGCCTTTCCCCGCGATATCGTACGCGGTGCCGTGGTCCGGCGACGTGCGCACGATGGGTATGCCCAAAGTTACATTTACCCCTTCGTCCATGGCAATCAGTTTCATCGGGATATGCCCCTGATCGTGGTACATCGCGATGACCAGATCAAATTCTCCCTCGCGCATGCGCCGGAAGACGGTGTCGGGCGGGTACGGTCCCGTGCAAACGATCCCCTCTTCACGGCAGCGGCGCACGGCCGGCTCGATACGTTCGATCTCCTCGGCGCCCAGCATGCCCGCTTCGCCGGCGTGCGGGTTGAGGCCGGCCACGGCGATCCGGCCGGGTTTAAAGCCGAGACGCGCCAGGGCGACGTTGGCAATGCGGACGCTTGACACGATGCGATCGGTCTCGACCTGGCGCAGGGCTTCGGCGAGCGGCAGGTGCGCCGTGATATGGACCACGCGCATGGGGCCGGCGAAAAGGCACATGCGGTAATCCGGGCTCGAGGTCAACGCGGCGATCATGTCGGTGTGGCCGGCATAGGGATAGCCGGCCTTCTGGAGGCCCTCTTTGGTCAGGGGGCAGGTGACGATGCCCTGGGTCTTGCCGGAGACGGTGAGATCGACCGCCAGGCGCAGCCATTCGGCGGCGCAGCGGCCCGCTTCGGGGTCGAGGCTGCCCACCCGGAGGGCGGGCACGGTGACATCTCCTTGCAGCACGGGGATGCGGTCCTCGGGGCACTCGGCGTCGGACGAATCGACCGCAACGGGCTCCGGGCACGCGGGTGCGAAGCGTCGCGCCCATTCAAGCACTTCGGCGCTGCCGATGACCAGCGGGCGGCAAAGTTGCCACATTCGGGGGTTGGCCAAGGCCTTGGCCAGGACTTCGGGGCCTATTCCGTTGATGTCCCCCAGGGTAATTGCGAGTCGAGGTCTCATTTCCTGCTCCCATCGTCGCCTGTGAAGGCTGTACAGCGTACAACATTGCCTAAACCCTTGTCGAGGTATGGATTGGGTATGGGGGGAGCGTTATGGGAACTGAAGAGAATTAATGCCCCGAATGGGAATCCGGGGTTACATTCTTTGCGCAACAGGGGCTTATGCGTGGATTGCTGGAAATTCTCGAAATGGCTGCGCGGAATTTGGATGAAGTTGCCGATGAAATCTGATATACTCTCGTCCCAATTCACGTCTTGTTAGACGGGAAATGCAATTGGTTGGAAGTAAGAGAAGCACGTGAGCAGTCAATTCGGTCGTTTATTGCCTTTGGTGGATGAAGCATCCGAGACGCCTTCGCGAGTCCGTGTGTGGAAGCGGGTGGCGTTGCTGCTGTTGCTGGGCTTGGTTTTGCTGGCGTGCAACCTCCAGGGACAGTACCTGCTGCCACCGTATTGGCTCGAGGAACTCGGGCGGGTTCTCTACAAGCTTACGTTCTTTATCGTTCTTCCCTTCCGCGCGATCGTCTGCGTACTCATTCCCGCCGTGGACCACCACTGGTCTCTCCCGCACCATGTACTGACCTGCATGGGCACGCCGTTCTTTCTGACGGGACTGGCTGCGGGCGCGCGGGAAGGCGTGCGACGGTTGCGCATGCGCCGTCCGGCGAAACCAAAGGTGAATGCGGCGGCCTTGGAGCGCCGGCAGTTCATGGTGCGGTCGATGGCGGGTATCGTGGGTATAGCCACGGGCAGCGTGGGCGGCTACGCATCGCTGCTCGCACCGGAGTCGGTACGGTTACGGCGCTACGATTATCCGATTGCGGGTCTTCCGCGGGCTTTGGACGGTCTACGCATCGTCCACATTTCGGACACGCATTACGGCCCGTTTGTGGCGATGCCCTACTTGCGGAGGGTATTCGATCAGGCCAACGGGCTCGAGGCGGATCTGGTTCTGCTCACGGGGGACTATGTTCACTACGCGCCGGAATCCGTGGGGCCGGGGATCGAGGTATTGGGACGCTTGCGGGCGCGGCTCGGGGTGGTTGCGGTGATGGGCAACCACGAACACTGGGAAGGCACGGAACGGTGCCGGGCGGCGTTCAGAAGCGTTGGGCTTCCGCTTGTCGATAATTGCGGTCTATATCTGACCGCCAACGGATTACGCGAAGACGCCGTGGCGGGACAATCCATCCGTGTGGCGGGTGTCGGGGACCTGTGGGAAGACGAGGTGTCGTTCGAAAAGGCGCTCTCCGGCGTACCGGACGACATGCCGCGGCTGGTCCTTTCGCACAACCCGGACGCGGCTGAGCTTGTTAAGGACAATCAGCGTGTGGACCTGATGTTCAGCGGGCACACGCACGGGGGCCAGATTTCGCTGCCGCTCATCGGGGCGCCGATCTCGCCGAGCCGGCTCGGGGACAAGTATCTTGGGGGTGCTTGCCAGGGGCCGCGGTGTCCGGTGGTGGTGTCGCGCGGCATTGGATTGGCGGGAATTCCGCTTCGGTTTGGGGTGCCGCCGGAGTTGGGACTGATTACGCTGCATCGGGCCTAGGGCCCCAAGGACATAAACGACCCAAAGGACCAAAAGGACAAAGTCGTGCCTGGTCCTCCCTCCCTATTCCCGCCTGATTGACTTGCATATTCCTGGAATTGACGGTTACGATCGATTTGTTCGGTCTAGCAGCAACGCACACTACTTCCCCCAATTTGCGCATGGCGCAATTCCACCCATCAAGAGGAGTTTCCCATGGCTAAGCAGAGCGGAGCCACCAAGCCGGGAAAGCCGGCCAAGGCGGGTAACCCTGACAAACAGGCGCTAATCGATGCCCTGAACGAGGACTTGGCGAACGAGTTCTCGGCGATTCAGCAGTACATCACGTATGCCGCACAGGCCTCGGGCCCGATGCGGTTGCAGCTCAACCAGTTCTTCATGGGCGAGGTCCCGGACGAGACACTGCACGCGCAGTTCCTGGCGAACAAGATCGTGGCGCTGGGCGGCAAGCCCACAGCGAATGCCGCGCCTGTGCCGGAAGCGCGGGACAACCATGAGATGCTGGAAAAGGTGCTCGAGGCGGAGCGCAAGGCCATCACCGGTTATTCCGAGCGCGCGGAAATGGCCGAGGAGTACGGCGACAAGGGTCTTCAGGTGCAACTCGAGGACATGGTCCGGGACGAGACTTCGCATTACGAGGAAACGGAACGTATTCTTCGCGAATGGCCTCGCAACGGCCGCTAACCCCCATGCGCTGTGACATGACGTTTGTGTAACCCGGACACCGGGGCCGTCTGACGGTCCCGGTGTTCTTGCTTAAGACGAGGAGGTTGCCATGCTATCGGATGCGGACGTGTTGCGGTTCCACGAAGACGGTTACCTGCTGCGGCGCGCGTTGTTTGACGCGGAGGAGGTGGCGCTCCTCCGGCGGGCAAGCCGGGAGGATCCGGCAATCGTGGGGCGCGCCGTGAAGCGTGCCGACGGGGAAGGCGGCGAGAGTCGAATCACACTGTGGAATCGCGAGGGCGATGACCTGTTCAGCATGTTTTCGCGATGCGCGCGGATGGTGGACGCGATGGAAGAGGTGCTGGGCGGCGAGGTGTACCACTACCACAGCAAGATGATGCAGAAGGAACCGTTCAAGGGCGGGGCGTGGGTCTGGCACCAGGATTACGGGTACTGGTACAACAACGGGTGCCTGTTTCCGCACATGGCGAGTTGCTATGTCGCCGTGGACCCGGCCACGCGTGAGAACGGCTGCCTGCAAGTGCTGCGCGGGTCGCATTTGATGGGCCGGATCGAGCATGTGCAGGTGGGTGGCCAGGTGGGTGCGGATCCGGAGCGGGTTGACGAGGCGGCGCGGCGCATGGAGTTGGTGTATTGCGAGATGGAGCCGGGGGACGCGCTCCTGTTTCATTGCAACACGCTGCACCGGTCCGACCAGAACAATTCGCCGAACCCGCGGTGGGGTCTGATTTGCTGCTACAACGCGGTCCGGAACGACCCGTACAAGGAGTCTGAGCATCCTCGCTACCACAAGCTGGAGAAGGTGCCGGATGCGGCCATCAAGGAGACGGGCCTGCGGTTGTTGGGTGAACAGCAGTTCCTGGCCTGATGGCGATGGCCAAGATGGACTCCGCCGGTTCAGGATTGCATCCGCGGCTTTTTGCGGGATGCAAGCCTGAACGGCTCACCCCACACCCGGCGGATTCAAGCCCGATCGCATCTCCGCCGGTTCAGGATTGCATCCGCGGCTTTTTGCGGGATGCAAGCCTGAACGGCTCGCACCATGAGCATGCGGATTCGATCCTGATCCGGTCTTGGAACCCGAAGAGAAGTTGGCGCCCGCTTCGTCAGGCGGTCAGGGTGCGGGCGGCTTTTCTCAGATCCAGGTAACGGGCGCGCGTCATGGGGCGGCCTCCGAAACGGGCCTCGTTGTAAGCCAGGATGAGGTCTTGCACGGTCTTGGCCTTTTCGGCATCGGTTTGCGCGAGCATTCGGGCGATTTCGTCGGCGGTCTTGCCTTCGTATTCGGGAACAGCCCGCCGCACCTTGCGCAGCACGGTCCTGAACAATTGGATGGCGCGCACTTGATCGCGGTTGAGCAGGCCGGCGCGCGATTTGCTCTTCTGGTCCCGGCGCCGGCGGCGCAGCACGCTCAGGCCATACACCATCAACCCGGCGAGCAGCAGCCACGCAATGGAATCGCGCGAGAGGATGGGGTCTACGCCCGCCGGCGTTTTGTTCGCGATGCCGATTAGCTGCGCCGGAAGCGAGAGCCCCTTCAGGATTCCCAGCGTGATGCCCTGCAGTCCCGAGAAGGGCGAGCGGGCGGAAAAGCCGACG
>JAVEWL010000440.1:0-5080 GCA_034004565.1 FCB group bacterium
CGTTGGTTCACGCCAAGACAAACCGTCTCCTCGGCGAAGGAAACACATCGTCTTCCGCCGATCTTCCATGATACTACGAATTCTTCCGTTTGCCTACCCCCTTGACCACTAATTTTACCTGTTCTTGATTGACTTCGTGGCTCGTTGCGGCCATAGCGCTTCCATATACTTCGAAATCGTGTCCAACCGGGCTCCAGGCCCGCTATCTTGCTGCGCGAGGGAAAGCGTGAAGGCAAGCATTTCGTCAAATGAGGACCACCGAAGATGGCCGGTCCGTCCACAGCTTGCACTACCTGCTCAGCAATATCGCCGCACGCTGCAAGGACACCTGTCGCGCCGGAGAAGGCGAAAACGTAATACGATAGGAACAACAGAGCGGGCGTACGCCCTTCCAGGCCCATGTCGTCCCATTGCTCGGACGCAGGCCCGGATGGGGTGTTCCCGGTAAACTCACAGTCATAATTTGTAGTAGACTACCGGCGCGCAAGCACTTGTGTGTCAATATGCGGATGAACCCCGGTCTTACCGGCAAGGAGCTACTCGAAATGACCACTGCTTCCACCCCACCCGAGAAAGGCAAGAAAGCCCCCGTTTTCTCGCTGCCCGACGCCACGGGGAAGAAGGTCGCGTTGGCGGACCTCAAGGGCAAATGCGTCGTACTGTATTTCTACCCGAAGGACGATACGCCCGGTTGTACGATCGAGGCGAAGGAATTCCAGGCGGCTCTGCCGGAGTTCGCGCGCCGCGGGGCCGCCGTCGTGGGCGTGAGCCCCGACAACGCAGCTTCTCACTGCAAGTTCGCCGGGAAGTTCGGCCTGGAGTTCACGCTGTTATGCGACGAGCAACACGCCGTGGCGGAGAAATACGGCGTGTGGGTGGAGAAGAGCATGTACGGCAAGAAGTACTGGGGCGTGCAGCGCGCGACCTTCCTCATTGACGAGCAAGGCAGGATTGCCGAGGCTTGGCCCAAGGTGAAACCCGAGGGTCACGCCGGGGAAGTGCTGGAGGCGCTTGACCGGCGCTGAGACGCCCCTCCGCAACCGTGTGCACCCGTGGCCTGCCGCTTGCTGCGGTGCCGCTTACTTGGCAACTCGTTCGCCGGCGGGCGCTTCGTAGAACTGGCCGGACGCGAGAAGCTGAACCCGGGCCTCGTGGAAGGTGAGTTGGACCGCGCTCAAGGCGTTGCGCGGGAAATTGTTCGCGTCCACGATTCCCTCGTAGATTGTCCAGCGGTCATCGTTTTCGCTCATGACCAGAATCGCGTTGCGATCCCGCTCTCGCGAGGTCGTGGCGCGCTTGTATTCGCCGCTACGAATCGTCTCCACCAGGCCGCGGCGCCGTTCCCAGGCGAAGCCGGAGGCGCGCAACGCGTCGATCAGCTCAACGCGCGCAGCGCGTGAACGAATCGCTTGACGCACGGCGGGTGACAGCACCAGGTTGTCCCGATCGGGGATATCGGGTGTCCGGTTTGCCTCCTTGACCGCCCGTTCGATCTCGAGAGCCACGGCGGCCAGCGTGTCCGCGGGCACATCCTTGTAGTCCGGCGCCAGCCGCACGAAAGGCCGCACCGCCGCGCGGCATGCGCCGAGCGACAGGACCAGAAGGCACGCGGCCACGGCCACGGCCACGGCGCGCAGGCCGGCGTGTCCGGAATTGCCCAGATTCTTCGTAATCATTGCCATTCCTTCCTGATTGCGCCGTGTCTAGCCGGCGAGTATGGTCCTGTTCTTGCCGGCCGCCTTGGCCCGGTACAACGCCCGGTCGGCCTTGAGGATAAGTCCTTCGGCGTCCATACGGCCTTCATGGTCGAAAACCGCGACGCCCGCGCTGATGGTTACGGGAATATTGCCGTTCACGACCACGAACGGGGTGCCCGCGATTTCCTGGCGTATCCGCTCGGCTTGGGCAAACGCGCCTTCCGGCCCGGTCTGCGGCATGATGACGACGAACTCTTCGCCTCCATAACGCGCCACGAGATCGCTGCGCCGAACCGACCGGCGTGTCCTCTCCCCGATTTCGCTGAGGATGTGGTCACCCTCCAGGTGGCCGTGCGTGTCGTTGATGCTCTTGAAATTGTCCACGTCAAAGATCATGCACGAAAGTTCGGACTGGTAGCGCAGCGCGCGCTGCACCTCTTCCTCCAGGCGTTCCCGGAAGCAGCGGTGATTGAACAGGCCGGTCAGCCCGTCAGTCACCGCGAGGTATTCGAGGCGTTCGTTAGCCTTCTGGACACTTTCGAAGAGTTCCGCGCGCTCGAGCGCATTGGCCGCCGCCTCGGCCACAATCTCGAAGAAACTGATTTCACGCAGCGTGAAACTGCCCTGGCTGCGCGCGGCGCGCAGGAACAGGGAGCCGACATTGCGGTCGTGCAGCACAATGGGAATCACGAGCAGCGAACGGATGCGCGTGCGGCGAAAAAACGGCTCGCACGGCCGTGTCATGGGGTGCGCGTAGACATCGTTTATGACGATCTGCTCCCCCGAGTGCAGCACATGCTGCAGTTCGGGATACTTTTCGAGGTCGATTTCCCGGTTCGAGAGGTTGGCGTCTTCGTGCGACGCAAGCACCTGTCCGGTCTGCTTCCCGCCCCACACGCGCACGATGGAGCAGCGTTCGGAGCTGACCACGCGCGCGATGTTCTCCACAAAAACGTAGAGAATATCGTGTGAACTGCGCTTGGCGGACATGGCCTTGAGAATGTCGAGCACGCTCGACAGGTCATCCTTGTCCATGCTGATATCGCGTTGGCGCGAGGCGAGCACGTTGGCCTGTATCGCCGTGAGTTGCATGGTGCTCCGGACCAGTTCCGGCGCGCCGCCGGGACGCGGTGACGGCGGCTGTAACGAGCACTCGGGCAGCAGTTCCAGCAATTCGAGCACGGATTCCCGGTGGGCCGTCCATGCGCCCGTGAAGGAATCGGCGCCGAAGTCAACGCCCGCGTTTCGTGTTCCCAGGACCGCGAACGCGATCGTGGATGACACGGCCAGCAGAATGCGGTCGTCCTCCTCGAACTGGCCCGCCGCGGACACGACCAGCACGTTGTCCGCGTGTCCCCATTCCAAGGGCGGCTCCCCATAGTGAAAGACCTGGGCCGCGGCCATGCGCGTCTGGTCCACCAAGTCGATCCGGGCGGAAGTCTGCGCATCCACGACGAGCGCCAACCCGTCCCCGCCGTGACGCACCGCCGTTCGGGCAATCTCCGCGGCGAGCAGGCGGAACACGGCGAGGTCATCCACGGGCACCATGGCATCCAAGCGCCGGCCCTCGGGAGAGCCGCTGCCCAACAGCCGCTCCAACAGTCCGTTTCGCTTTGTGTCTGTCAACCGTTACACCCCGAGGTGAGTATCCCGGCGGAGGCTGGTTGGCCGCCGGTTCAGCCCGCAAAAACCTTCATCGGTAACCGGTCACGAGGCCGCCGCGGTCACGAGGCCGTCCGGAATATATTCTTCCACGATCTCGACCGGCGTGGAGCGTACCACGAGGTCATAGAGTTCTTCCACGTCAGCGGGGAGCATCCGGGCGCAACCGGCCGATGAGTGATAGCCGATGGTCGCCGGGGCAATTGTGCCGTGAATTCCGAGGTCGGTCGGCAGTCCCTCCTCCACGGGCACGAGCGGCATCCAGCGCGTGCCCAATTCATTGCGCGGGTCGCCGGGCGGAATCGGTTCTTCGCCCTGTTTGTGCCAGGTCGGGTCCTTTTCCTTATTGCCGATGCGATACTTTCCGAGCGTCGTTTCGAAGCCGGGCTTGCCCAACCCCACGCGATACCGCTTGAAGATTCCGTCCTTGTCCATCAAGTACAACAGGCAATGCCGCCGGTCGATGATGATGTGGAAGTCCTTCGGGGTCCATTTGAGACGCTGCCCCACCTGTAGGCGCGCCGGGTCGTCAATGTTGTTGGCGCGCATGAGCAAACCCAGCGTCGTGTTCAGCTTGATGCCGATCGCGGTGAGGTTGTCCCCCGGTTCCACGACGTAGACCTTGCTGCCGGGCACTTCGCCCGGGGAAAAGATGAGGTCCACGTTTGCCGCGCCCAGCGCCTCGATCGCCTCGTCGAATGCCGGAGAACCCCACGCGGCATCCGCGGCGGCGCGCGCAAACTGGTCCCTTGCGGCGAGCAGATCCCCCGCCGCCCGGCTTTCCCGGCCCAGTGCCACGAGCGCATCTGCGCGAATCTCGGGCGGGGTTTCCTGCTCAACCCGCCGCAACAGGGTAGTCGCCTCGTCTTGTTGGCCGTCTTCCCGTAGCACTGCGGCGAGCCGGAGCATGGCCTGGGGACGAACAGTGCTCCCGGGATACTGGTCAATCACCTGTTGCAGCAACGAGCGCGCTTCCTCCGGCTGCCCGGCTGCGACGTGAATATCGGCCAGCAGCACCATGGCATCCGGCACGCCGGCGGGATTCGACTTGGCGCTCAGGATGGGCTCGATCAGGGCTCGCGCTTCGGCGTACGCGCCATCTCGAATGAGTTCGCGGGCGCGGTCCAGTTCACCGCCGCTGGCGGCTTCCGCGCCTTCGCTGCGGTGAGCGTCCCATGGCACGAACCGCGCCGCCACGAGCACCGCCCCCAGCATCACGCAGATGGCGACGATGATCTTCATCAAATTCGGGTCGTTGGCGGGCTTTTTCCGGGTCCGTCGTCTGGACATACTGACTAGATCCGTGATTCCGTGCAGCGAGACAAGTCCATCAGCATTTCGGTAACCGACTGGTAACGCTGGTCCGGGTTGCGGCGCAGGGCCTTGAGAATGATCTTATCCAACGCGGGCGGGATTTCCGAATTAATCTTGCTCGGCGGACTGAACCGGTATTGCGGATTGCGCAATTGCCGCTGGATCTCCCGCGCATCCCTGCCGTTGCAGGGATGCTGTCCCGTGAACAGTTCGTAGATTGTAATGCCAAAGGAAAAAATGTCCGACCGCTCGTCGAGCTTCTTCTTGGCCAGTTGTTCCGGCGACATGTAGATGCGGGTGCCGCCGGTCTCTCGCTGTAACCGCATGCGCCAAGTCGCGGTGGATTTGGAGAGGCCGAAGTCCACAATCTTGACCTGCCTCCCGTCACGCGAGAACAGGAAATTGCC
>JAVEWL010000441.1:0-5079 GCA_034004565.1 FCB group bacterium
TGCAGCGAGTCGACGCGGTCGATGCTGCGCTGGGTTTCGGGCTCGAAGCGGCGGATGGATTCGATCTCGTCGCCGAAGAACTCGATGCGGTACAGGAGCTCGCCCGCGATGGGGAAGATGTCGAAGATGCCGCCGCGCACGCTCATCTGGCCGCGCTGCTCGACCATCATCTCGCGTTCGTAGCCGAGGGCGACGAGCTTGAGGGTGAGGTCTTCGAGGTCGTGCTCCTGGCCGACGCGCAGGGTGAGGGTGTCGCGTTCGAGGCGTTCGCGGTTGACCACGCATTGCATGAGGGAGCGCACGGGGAGGACCGCATGCTTCGCGCGGCCGGTTTCGCGGGCCGAGGCGAGCTCCTTAAGGGCGTTCATGCGCTCCGCGACGGTGTCGTCGGCGGGGTTCATGAGGTCGGTGGGGAGCACTTCCCACGCGGGCAGCAGGACGACCCGGTCTTCACCGGCGAAGGAGGTGAGGTCGTCGAACACGGCGTCGGCGTCGATGCGGCCCTGGGTGACGAAGAGGGCGGGCACGCCCAGGGCCTCCGCAAGCTGCAACGCGGCAAGGGTTTTGCCCGAACCCCAGGGCCCGATGGCCTCGAAGGCACGCGTCTCCCCCTTGAGGACCTCTTTTCGGAGGGCCTCTACGAAGGATAGCTGTGGCAATGTTGTGGGCATCGGTTCTTTTAGGGTTCCGGGTTCCGGGGTCAGGGTTCCGGGAATGCAAATGCGGTTGATTTGCTGAACCCGGAACCCTGACCCCGGAACCCTAAACTGAAAAACGGGCGGACCGAATGCTTCGGCCCGCCCGAGTGAGTCAGGGGGTGCGTCCTAGCGGGAGTAGAAGCCGATAACGCCCTGGGTGTCGGGCTTGAACGGCAAGGTCTCCTGGTTCGGGGTCGCAATCATGCGGCCTTCGAACGAGCGGGGAGCCTTTTCGAGATACTGGGGCAGATAGCCCGGAGGATTCTCGACGCCATCCATGATCATCGGCATTTTGCGGCTGCCTTCGCGGACGGAAATCGCCATGCCCGGCTTCACGCGGAAGGAGGGGATGTCGACCTTCTTGTCGTTGACGAGGATGTGCCCGTGGTTCACCAACTGGCGGGCGGCCCAAATGGTCCGGCCGAAGCCAAGGCGATACACGATGCTGTCCAGGCGCGACTCGAGGAGCATGATCAGGTTCGTGCCCGTCACACCGCCCATACGCTGGGCTTCGGCGAAGGTGCGGCGCATCTGCCGCTCCATCAGGCCGTAGTGCGTGCGGATCTTCTGCTTCTCGAGGAGCTGCGAGCCGTACACCGACATCTTGCGACGGACGTTTTGTCCGTGCTGACCCGGCGCGAACGGACGCTTAACGGACGAGCACTTGGGGTCGCCCCAGATGCACGAGCCCAGCCGGCGGCAGAGCTTATGTCTTGGTCCAATCTTTCTGGCCATGTTCGATCAGGTTTCCCTTGTTCTCTTGCGCACTTTATGGGCTTTACGCCCGTACCGTATGAGGTGTTGCAATGGGTTACAAGCCCGGGGTCTCAGCAGCCGCGAAGAGACACACCTTGCCCGCACTCCCACAAAAACAGCATATCCTAGCGTATAGGGGCGGCGGGAGTCAAATTGCTTTTCGCCTTGCGTTGAATTGGCCCGCTTCGCACAAGGACGTTAGCCGCCCACAGACTCAAAGGTTCAATGGTTGACCGTCGCTGCTCTTCTTTCCCGTCGCCCACAACCAATCCGATAGCGTTCGCCACCACACGGGCCCCGGGGGCTGCGTGAGGCCTTCGCCCCGCGCGGGAATGGCACGAAGCTCAGATAGAGGCACAATATGCATCTTCATGTTCGTTTCCTCGATTTCACGGCGCCTACAAGCCGCATAAGCGGTTGCTGTCCCTGTTTATTATTCCCTTAAGCGGTTGCTGTCCCTGTTTATTATTCCCTGTTTTAGATTCACTTTCCCACAAAGGCCACGACGAAAGCGTGGAAGGTTTGCAGACTTGGATTGGCGCCAAAGTCCCACCATTCGTCTGCGTACGGAGTCCACTCCTTTCCAGTCGAAGCCGCAGGGCGAGGTAATCTGAGTTCTTCATCGAGGACTGGAATTCGACGATACGAAGATACCGTTGTTAAGTGGATTCTCATTTCCCTCTCCCCAATTCAAGGCTGGCCACTGTTTCCGTCCCCGGTTTCCCAAAGGCTATTTGCTAACTGTAGAATTGGCCCGCTTCGCCGTCGCCCAATACCTGCAACACTTCGCCGCTTGGCGTCAAGACAACTTCCCGATCCTGATAGAAGCCGCCTCCGCAGAGGGGACCGCAGGATTCCCTCCAGTTAAGGCTCATGGTCACTACGTAGACGTCAGAGAACGTCTCTCCTTCTTCGCCGTTGAAAGTCGCGAAGTATTTCACCGTCGCGGTATACCTGAAATCTTCGGAGTGTGCCTCCCAAAGATCCGGTTCCGGCACGGCGTTGGCTCTGTCTTCCAGGACTTTCTGCTTGTAGTATTCGATAGCGTCCGCGGTGATGGCGTAGGGATAGCGGGTGTCGCTGCCGAAATAGCCGTAGTACCACCAGACGTTCTCCGGCAGGTCTTCGGGATTCGTACCGAGCGGATAAAGTTCAACCACATCCTCGGGGTCCGGGTACGTGTTCTCCGCAACGAGGATGAGGTCTCTCTCCAGCAGGGTGTCGAAATGGCGATTGATGTGCACGTCATAGCGTAACCGCGTCGCCAGCTCGCTTGGGCATCCCGCCAGACTTGCAGCGCAGGCGATGAGCCAGATAGCCATCGCCGCGTGATACACGCATTTACGCTTTTGTCTCATATTCCCCTCCATTCCTACGAGCCAATGGCGCCAGACAGTGAGGCGGTAATGGACCGCCGTGAAAAACAGGTGGCTGTGGGGCTGTTGAAAAAAGGCCGAATCTGCCCAATTCTTGCTTCATAACCCTTTGAGTATCAACGAAAACTTGTGCCGGATTTGGCTTTCTTCAACAGCCCCACTGTCCCCCATTAATCCGGCCCGGGGGTTAGCTCATGATAAGGTACACCCTATCGTCGCCCTGCACTTGCAGGACTTCGCCACTTGGCGTTATGACGACGAGACGATCTTGGGAAAAGCCCGAGCCCGTGGCTATGCCGTGTGACTCGCTCCACTCGAGTTTCATCGTCACCACATAGACATCGGAGAACGATTCCCCTTCTTCCCCTTCGAATGTCGCGTGGTAGTCTATGGACGCCTCATACTCGAAGTGTTCTTTTTCGCCCGCAACCGGGGCCGAGCCCGACAGGGCGTTGGCCCTGTCGTCGAGAATCTTCTGCGTGTAGTATTCAATGGCGCCCGCGGTGAGTGCATATGGGTACCGAAATTCGCCGCTACCCTCAACGAAATACCACCAGACATTCTCCGGGAGGCTCTCAGGATCGGTTCCGGGGGAGTAAGCTTGCGTCGCCACCTCTTCGCGAGACGGGTACGTATTCTCCGCGATGAGGATGAGGTCTTCTTCCAGTGGAGTTTGGAAATCGCGGTCGATGTCAACGCGGTACCGAAGCATTGCGCCGCTCGGACACCCGACCAGGCCGACAGTGCAGGCGAATAGACAGGTCGTCATCGCCAGTCGATACACGCTGCTGCTCACTTTCATGACGTTTCCTTTAATTATCTGCCCATAGCGCAACGCCGCGGTATACTTGCGCGGCTTCCTGACCGCGCCCCGAGACAAAAATCCGCGGCTCGTCTCGCGGGCGCACTTATCGTCCCTGTTGGTGCCTCATAGCATTGCGAGTGTCAACGGACGGGAAAGGCGAGCGGTCCGTCTCCCTCAACCTTGAGCACTTGGCCTTCCGGTGTTAGAAAGACCTTGCGGTACCGGTGGAACGCGCCGCGCGCGTTAATTTCCTCAGAGTTCTTCCAATCGAATTGCATGGTTACCCTGTACGCGTTTGTGAAGATTTCGCCGGTTCCGTCCGCTATGGTCGGAAAGTGCTGAATTGTTGCGCTGTAGATGAGACGTTCAAGCGCGCCGGGAAAAGGAGCCGATTCCGGCAGGACTTGGTTGGCTTCGTCGTCATAAACCTTCTGTGTGTAGTGTTCAATGGCACCCGTGGTGATGGCATAGGGCAAGCGGAACGTTTCGTCGTCGTCAAAGTACCACCAGACATTCTCGGGCAGGTCGTCGGGGTCCGTGCCGACAGGGTATAGTTCCACTACATCCTCCGGAGAAGGATAAGTGTTTTCCGCGATGAGGATGAGGTTTTCCTCCTGCGGGCTACTGAAATTCCGGTCGATTCTGACGATGTAGCGCGGCCCAAAATCGCCCGGGCAGCCGATGAAGCTCACCGGGCATGCCAACAAAAAGAGCAGTATTGTCAAATGGTACGCGGCGCTAAGTTCTTTTCTCATCTTTCCTCCTCAGAAGGCGCAGCCTGGAGGTCAACATTAAATGTAGGCTCCAGCATGAAATTCTTACTGACGTACAAAAGGATTACAAGGTAAACCGCTCAAGGGTTCCTATAGCAGACACCTTTCAAACTTAGGTTGCCGTTGCCGTCCAGGATGGCGATTACTTGGCCATCACGCTTTCGAAATAGGGAAATAGGGGGAAATAGGGAAATAGGGGACAGCCACCTATTGAAATAGGGGACGAAATAGGGGACAGCCACCTATTGAAATAGGGGACGAAATAGGGGACAGCCACCTATTTAACCTCTGTTTTGCATAGGTTCACTCTTTCTTGGGGCGGCCAACCGGGAAGGCGCGTAAGCGGCGCCCCAACTTGTGTTCGAGCTTGCTGAGGAAGGAGTCGTCGGCGAGGGGGCGGCCGGTGCGGGTGTTGAGGCGCAGGGCGGCCTGGATCTGGGGATCGTCGGCTTGCGTCAGCATTTCCTTCCAGTTAATGCCGGGAGCCAGTTCGTGCCAGGCCTCCATGTCGAGCACGGGCGGGGGATTTCGCTCGCCGGTGTGCGCCGCAGCGCTCGACCATCGGTACCGCCAGGGGATTCGCGTCATCCTGGCCCGGACCGGATTGCGTTCGATGTAGCACATGGCGCTGAATGCGTGCGCGTCGTCCATGGGGCAGGAGTGGAAGCGGC
>JAVEWL010000442.1:0-5065 GCA_034004565.1 FCB group bacterium
GCACGCGGTGGCGCACGCGGCGGCGGCGCACGGGCGGGACGTGGTGGTCATTCCGGCGGGGTTGACGGGCGAGCCGTCGTGGGACGCGCAGGAGGACTGGGTGGCGGCGGTGTGCATTGCGCTGCTGGCGGAGGCGCCTGTTGGCGAGGGCGCGGACCGGTTCGCGTATTGGTGCGGTCGCATCGAGCACGAGGGGGTGGCGCGGCTGTTCGATTCGGCGCCGCACGCAGAGAAGCTGCGCCGGGCCGGGCTTGGGCTGGATATTGCGTATTGCGCGCAGCTCGATATAACGAGCGCGGTCCCGTGCATGGCGGAACGGCATGGGCGGGGAGTTGTGCTGCGTAAAGCGTAGGGGCGTTGCGGTTCGCGGTTGGTTCATCCGGTATTTCCGGGAACGGAGTCTGGCAAGGACGCAGGACCGGGACTGTTCCACTTTTGATGGGCTTCACGGCCCGACGGAGCGCTTCCGACTGCTGCAGACCATCGCTGTCGAAGGCACCCACGATCAAAAGTGGCAACTGTCCCCCTCGCAGCGCGGGGTCTCCTGCCATGACGCAGCGCCCTGAGGGGGACAGGCACCTGTTTTGGGTTCGGGCGCCCCTCAACGGCTTCTCCTCCCATTCAGACCCACCCGCCCCGTCCAGGTCACGCCCGCACCCAAACAGGGCCAGTCCCGTTCCCGCTCCTTTGTGTTCGCATGCATGGGTCCCGGAGATGCCGGATGTACCTCGCGGTTCGACGTTACTTACCGCCGTTCATCGTTGACCCCTTTTTCGTGCTGTGACATAATCCTGCGATTAACGCGGAGGAATTATGGCTCGAATACTGATTGCGGGTGGCGCGGGGTTTGTTGGGTCGCATGCGTGCGATCGTCTTATCGGCGAGGGGCACGAGGTTATTGTGGCCGATAATTGCGTCACGGGGCGGCGCATGAATGTCGCTCATCTGATGGAGAATCCGCGTTTCTCGTTTCTTGATCAGGATGTTTCGGAGCCGTTCGGGGTGGATGGTCCGCTGGACGCGGTGATGCACCTGGCGTCGCCGGCGAGTCCGGACGATTTCCGGCGCATCCCGATTCCCATTCTGCGTGCGGGATCGTATGCGACACACAATCTGCTCGATTTGGCGCGGGAAAAGGATGCGCGTTTTCTGTTGGCCAGCACGTCGGAGATCTACGGGGATCCGCCTGCGGAACAGCATCCGCAGCGGGAGAGCTATTTCGGCAACGTGAACTCGATCGGTCCGCGCAGTTGCTACGACGAGGCGAAGCGCTATGCGGAGGCGGCCACGATGGCGTGGCACCGGGAATACGGGCTGAAGACGCGGATCGTGCGCATTTTCAACACCTACGGTCCCCGCATGCGGGCGTCGGACGGGCGGGTGGTGACGAATTTCGTGAGCCAGGCCTTGCGCGGGGAGCCTATTACGCTGTACGGCGATGGCACGCAGACGCGCAGCTTCTGCTATGTGTCGGACTTGGTGGACGGCATCCTGCGGCTGCTGTGGTCGGAGGAGGCGGAGCCGGTCAACATCGGCAATCCCATCGAGCGCACGGTGCGCGAGTTGGCGGAGATCGTGCGCGCGCTCATCGGCAGCGAGAGCCCGATTATTACGGTGCCGATTCCGTATCAGGACGATCCGAAGCAGCGGCGTCCGGATATCTCGAAGGCCAAGCGGGTGCTGGAGTGGGAACCGGTTGTGTCGATCGAGGAAGGGCTTGGGCGTACCATCGATTACCTTCGCCGGGAATTGTTGGCGGGGTAGGAACCGCCCCACAACCGCAATTACAACCACGAATAAGACGAATCACTCGAAGGGAATTTGGGGTTGCCTGCGGCGTTCTTCTGAGCAGTCTTATCATAACTCCCATGACTCCCATACTTCTCATGGGAGTCATGGGAGTTATGGGAAGTATGGGAGAAATGGAAAGGCCGCTGCGCTTTGCGCAACCCCAGATCCCATTCGAGTGATTCGTTTTATTCGTGGTTGCTCTTCTTGCTGCTCCGCCGGCTACTTCTGCCCCTTGAACTTCTTCACGAATTCGGCGGTGAGGTCGATATAGGTGTAGCCGTGTTCGAAGGTGGCTTCGATGTGGCTGAACTCGGCGAGTTCGTTGAAGGTCGAGATGTGCAACCAGTCGGGGTTTGACTGCATGGCCGCTTCGAAGGTGCCGCGGTAGTAGGCGCCGGCGGGATCGTCCGGATAGGCGACGCCGAACTTGCCGCGATCTTTCCATCCCGCGCCGTTGACGCCGCCGTTCTTCGTCTTTCGGCCTTCCTGTTGCGACTCGTCGTAGCCGGGGGAGATCGTGGCGTGGTGTTGCGCGAGTTTGCCGTTAGCGCGGCCGCGGGTTTCGTTGTAGTGGTCGATGTGGCCGCGCATGGTCTTCATGTAGTCGGCGAGCAGGCAATCCTCGACGTCGACGAGCGTGTACTCCTCGAGCGCGCGGAACGGGTCGAGATACTCTTCGCCCTTGCCGCCCATGTAGCTTCCGGACATGATCGGGAAGGCCTTGATGCCTTCTTCCTGTTCGAGGCGGTTGAAGATGCCTTTCCATTCCTCGGGCGTGTGGCCCCAGGCGGTCCAGATCATGACGACGGGCATACCCTCGACCTTCAGCATCGCTGGATGGTTCTGATAGCGCGTGAGGAAGTAGCGAAGGTCGCGGTAGACCTGGTCGAGGGGCCTGCGTCCGTGCTCGTAGTCGATGGTGATCTTGAGGTTGTGGGCGACGGCTTTCTCGTAGACGGTGTCGAGGGTCTGATTCATGTCGTTGGGCTTTTCGTCGTACCACCAGGAGACCGCGAGCGCGTCGATGAGCGCGCGATTCATCTGTTGCATGTGCTTCTCGATAATGGCGGGTTCCCAGGAATTGTAGGCGCCCACGAGCGGGTGCAATCCTTTGATGTTCTCTTCGGGCATGCCGTCGGCGATGCCTTTGAGGAAGCGGTTTTCGTTGAACCAGATGTAGTAGTAGGCCAGGACGACTTTGTCCGTGAAGGCGTAGCCCTGAGTTGCGCCGGCGGCCGCCGCGGGCAGGGCCGGAACCAGGGCGAAGAGGTTGCACAGCACGAGAAACAACAGAATTGCTCTTTTCATAATCCACCACCCTTTGATGCCCGACGTAAGAATGCAATGGGTCCTATAGGTCTTATGGGCCGTATGCGGCCCTGAAGACCCACGGGACCTATAAGACCCGGGAAATCCTCTTGAGTTTCAGGGTCATGCCCCTTTCTGGCTGTCGAACAGTTCCTTGAGGGCGCCGAGGGAGCCCATGGTGGCTGTGGCTTCGTAGGGGATGTAGATCACCTTGTTGTCCTTGCCGGAGACCATTTCGCGGAAGGTTTCGAGGTAGCGCAGGGCGATGAGGTATTGCGTGGGGTCGCCCTTGGTGTCGGCGACGGCGGAGGCGATCAGGCGGATGGATTCGGCTTCCGCGTTGGCGATGCGCATGCGGGCTTCGGCCTCGCCCTCGGCGTAGAGGATGCGGGCCTGCTTCTGTCCTTCGGCCTGGTTGATGTCGGCTTCCTTGGTGCCTTCCGCGTCAAGGACGTTTGCGCGTTTGGCGCCCTCGGCCTCGAGGATAACGGCGCGGCGAGCGCGTTCGGCGCGCATCTGCTGCTCCATGGCGGCGCGGATGTCCTGGGGCGGGCTGATGTCCTGTAGCTCGACGCGGTTGACCTTCACGCCCCACTTGTCGGAGGCCTCGTCTAGGATGGCGCGGATCTTGGCGTTGATGGTGTCGCGCGAGGTCAATGTTTCGTCGAGGTCGAGTTCGCCAATGACGTTTCGCAGGGTGGTCTGGGTGAGTTTCTCGATGGCGTCGGGGAGGTTGGCGATTTCGTACACGGCGCGGACGGGATCGATGACCTGGAAATAAAGGAGCGCGTTGACCTCGGTCATGACGTTGTCTTTGGTGATGACGCTCTGGCGCGGGAAATCGTAGAGGGTTTCACGGAGATCGAGCCGGTTGGTGCGGCGCTGACGGTAGATGTGATTGCCGTCGGGCATGACTTCCTGGTTGCGCCACTCGATGGCCTTGGGCCGTTCGACGATGGGCCAGATGATGTTGACGCCCGACTCGAGGGTGCGGTTGTATCGCCCGAGGCGTTCGATGACCATCGTCTCGGATTGCTGGACGATGGTGAAGCCTTTGAGGGCAAACACGACGATGAAGATGACGACCGCGACGATGATGATGGTTAATAGCGCTTCCGGCATTCGCAGATCCTCCCGCGTGACGCGTTGAGTTGGTTACAAGGGACGCACGTACAGGCTGGTGCCCTGCACGCTGACCACTTCGACCTTGCGGCCGGTATCGAGGGGCAGGTTGTCGATTGGCACGGCGCGCCAATCGTCGCCTTCGACCGTGACGCGGCCGGTGTGCGCAGCCGGGTCGAGGCGCTGGGACACGATGCCGATTTTGCCCACGAGCCCGCGCACGTTGGTCTGCAAGCGCGCGCCGGCATCGAGGTAACGCAGGACCAGGGGGCGTATGGTGACGAAGACGACGACCGTGACGACGGCAAAGGTGGCGAGTTGCACGTTGAGGCCCCAGTCGAGATAGGCCGCAATCCCGGCGGCGATGCAGGCCAGGCCGAACGCGGCCACGGCGAAGCCGGGAATGAAGATCTCGGCGGTCAGCAGCGCGATTCCCACCACTACCCATACGGTTGCCGCGGTCATGTTGAGGTTCCTCCACGTTCAACAGGCGAGTATGCACACCGCCGCATAAAAAGAACGGCCGCAGTACTGCGATAATTCTGCGCCAAGAGAGGCAAGGCGTTCAACCGGAGCGGCGTAGATTGGGGAAGTCTGAATGCTGAATGAAGAGCGCCCCCTCACCCCAGCCCTCTCCCCCGATGGGGGAGAGGGGGAAAGCCTGGGGCAATCCTGTGGTTTGTCCCCCTCACCCCCAGCGGGGGAAAGGGCGGGGGTGAGGGGGCATTCGTCATTCAGCATTCCGAATTGCTTGCAGTCCGGGTGTTTGCCATAATCTTGGGCTGGGTTGAAGGTTTCTTTTCCCCACTGCATTCAGAGGAGCTGTGTCTGTGCGTTTCTGGAG
>JAVEWL010000443.1:0-5064 GCA_034004565.1 FCB group bacterium
CACGGCCGCCCCAGCTCGAGCGTTACGAGGACATCGAGACGGTTGCCTTGCCGGTTTCCGAGGTGTGCCGCATGCTCGACGCCGGCCTGATCCGCCATGCCCTGGTCGTCGCCGCCTTGCTCTTTTATCTCCGCCTGGGAAACTCCGAATAGCCTCGCCCTCCACGCCCGGAACGGGCGTATGGGTGGAGGGTTTTGCTTGTCAAAACCGCAATCGGCTCGGACCTTTCGGCAAGCTCAAGGCTTCACCAAGGCACGGCAAGCCTCGCCCTCCACGCCCGGAACGGGCGTATGGGTGGAGGGTTTTGCTTGTCAAAACCGGGGGGTGCAAGTACCTCGAAGGGTTTTCCCGTTCCCCCCTACGCTTTGAACATTTCAGTATCGCCTGTCCTTGGATACAATGGCACCAAGATAAGCATGTGGATGGAACACCTTCACCCAAAGACCGAGCTGGGGCTCGGCGCTCCCAGGAGCTTATCTTAGTGCCATTGCGATTACGATCGCGACAACGACAACGACAACGACAACGATGGAGCTATTCTGAGGAACGAATTAACCGCGAAAGAACTCAAAGAACGCAATAGAAGGAGAAGAAAAGGAGGGGTTCCATTGCATTCGCAGTGGGTTGCCAGGGACAGAAATCGTCCTCGTCCTCAGTCCCGATTCAAGCAACGTCTCATAAGGGAAAACGGACAGCATAGGAAGGGCCATTCGTAGTTAAAAAACTTGGGCAAGTGCTCACCACGGAGTCACGGAGTCACGGAGAAAATGCGAAGACGGAGGTGTTGCTTGAATCGGCCTCGCTGTCGCGGGCCAGATTCAAGCAACGTTTCATGAGGGAAAACGGAGAGCGTAGGAGGGCCATTCGTGGTTGCTTCCCTCCTCCCCCCTTGAGCGTTGCGCGTTGAACGTTCTCCTCCCCTTCTTCGTGCCCTTCGTGCTCTTCGTGGTGGAATCCTCCCTTTCGCGACATTCGCGTGTTTCGCAGTTGAATAATTCGCAATCCCCCCACCCCGCCAGTATTGTCCCTGTTATGCATCGAGGGGCTGGCCGCATGGACACGGCGCTATTCATCGTCAAGGGGCCTGTCGTCGTGGGACAATGACCTTCACGGAAAAACCGGGGGATCCTTTTCATGCGTGACACTACGCCCAATCCTGAAGCTCGCATCGCGCTGTTCCAGCGCAAAGAGATCCGCCGCACCATCCACAACAACGAGTGGTGGTTTGTCATTACGGATGTGGTCGCAGCATTGACCGACTCTACCGATCCATTGCAGTACCTCAAGCGAATGCGGCAACGCGACCCGCAATTGAACGAGGCATTCAAAGGGGGGGTACAAGTTGTACCCCCCCTTGCACTGCCCTTTTCCACCGCTGGCGGGCAGCAGAACATCCTCTGCTGGAATACCGAAGGCCTTTTCCGCCTAATCCAATCCATCCCCAGCCCCAAGGCGGAGCCGTTCAAGCGATGGCTCGCCAAGGTCGGCTACGAGCGTATCCAGGAGATCGAGAATCCGGAGCTGATCTTCTCCATGCTCGGCGAGGCCGCCACCACCGAGATCACCCGCACTCGCGATGCCCAAGGCTTCCCGGCAAGCAAGCAAGCCGCCCACGCCGGTGGCACCATCGCCGGCAACGCCCGACGCGAACTCGAAAAGAAAAGCGGACGCAAAGTCGTCACCTGCGACAATTACCTCTCCCTGACCCAGTCGGAAAAAAAGAAGAAATCCCTGGCCAAGCCAAACTCAAAGAAAAAGCCCAAGTCATGACCACAGCTTCCCTCCCATTCGTGTACATCCGTGCCATTCGTGGTTGAAAATCTTTGGCAAATGCTCACCACGGAGCCACGGAGTCACGGAGAAAATGCGAAGACGGAGGTGTTGCTTGAATCGGCCTCGCTGTCGCGGGCCCGATTCAAGCAACGTCTCATGAGGGAAAACGGAGAGCGTAGGAGGGCCATTCGTGGTTAATTGTGCACCATGAAGAACATGAAGAGCATGAAGAGAGCCTCTCCCCTTCTTCGTGCCCTTCGTGCTCTTCGTGGTGCAATCCCTCCCCCTTTCGCGACATTCGCGTGTTTCGCAGTTGAATAATTCGCAATCCCCCCACCTCGCCAGTATAGTCCTGTCTTATGCATCGAGGGGCTGGCCGCATGGACATCGCGCAATTCATCGCCAAGTGGCAGCGCACGGACCTGAAGGAGCGCTCCGCCGCGCAGGAACACTTCCTCGACCTTTGCCATCTGGTCGGACACCCCACCCCGGCCGAGGCCGATCCCACCGGCGAGCACTTCTGCTTCGAGCGTGGCGTTGCCAAGCACGGCGGTGGCGAGGGCTTCGCCGACGTCTGGAAGCGCGGCCACTTCGGCTGGGAGTACAAGGGCAAGCACAAGGACCTGGCGGCCGCCTACGACCAGCTCCTGCGCTACCGCGACGCCCTCGAAAATCCCCCGCTCCTGGTCGTCTGCGACATGGACCGCATCATCGTCCACACCAATTTCACCGGCACCGTCTCGGCCGTCCACGAGATTTCCCTCATGCGTCTGGGCGAGCCGAGCAGCATCGATGTCCTGCGGGCCGTGTTCCATGATCCCGAGGCGCTCCGGCCCGGTCGCACCAGCGTCGCCATCACCCAGGAGGTCGCCCGGCGCGTCGCCGAGATCGCCGAAGCCATGCGGCAGCGCGGTCTCGACCCCACCGCCGTCGCCCACTTCCTCGACCGCATCGTCTTCTGCCTGTTCGCCGAGGACGTCGGCCTCCTGCCCGACAAGCTGTTCTCCCAGGTCGTCGCCAAGGCCGCCGGCGATCCCGCCCGTTTCGGCAAGCTGCTCGGACAGCTTTTCGAGGCCATGGCCACCGGCGGCGACTTCGGCCTCGAGCGCATCCGCCACTTCAACGGCAGCCTCTTCAACGATTGCACCGTCCTGCCGGTCTCCGCCGACGAGATGACCCGCATCGCCGCCGCCGCCGACCTCGACTGGAGCGCGGTCGATCCCTCCATCTTCGGCACCCTCTTCGAGCGCTTCCTCGATCCCGCCAAGCGCTCCCAGCTCGGCGCCCACTTCACCGGCCGCGAGGACATCCAGGCCATCGTCGACGCCGTCGTCATGCAGCCCCTCCGCCGCGAATGGGACGAAACCCGCCAGCTCGTCGACAACGTCCTCGCCACCGGCAAGAAAAGGCTGACGGCCACTACAAACCCTGCGCGGAGCCCTGTGCCTGGGAACGCCGAGCCTCAGCTCGGCACGATCCCGGCACATTTGGCGAAGATCGCAAATACAGCCGATCAGGAGCTCGGCGGTACTGCTGAGGGCTTCGCGCGAAGCCCTGTCAAGCCCCTTTCTCCCGCGGCTTTGCGCAAGGCTATGGGCGAGGCCGAAAGCCTCATCCACCATTTCCTCATCCGGCTCCAGGCGGTGAAGGTCCTCGACCCCGCCTGCGGCTCCGGCAACTTCCTCTATGTCGCCCTCCAGGAGCTCAAGAACCTCGAAAAGACCGCCATCGTCTATGCCATGGAACGGAACCTCGGCTCCTTCCTGCCGATGGTCGGACCCTGGCAGCTCTACGGCATCGAGATCAATCCCTACGCCTTCGACCTCGCCCAGATGACCGTCTGGATCGGCTGGCTCCAGTGGATCCGCGCCAACGGCTTCTACGTCGTCTCCGATCCAATCCTCAAGCCCCTCTCAAAGAACTTCCAATTGAAGGATGCGATACTCGCAGAAGAAGGCGAGCCCGAATGGCCGACGGTGGACTTTATTATTGGGAACCCGCCGTTCCTTGGGGGCAACCGCATTCGCCAAGAGTTGGGCAACGATTACGTTGATACGCTTTTTCGCCAGTATGCCGACCGGGTTCCCGCCTTTGCCGACCTCTGCTGCTACTGGTTCGAGAAGGCCCGAGCCCACATTGAGGTCGGCAAATGCCGACGCGCCGGACTCCTCGCCACTCAGGGCATCCGCGGCGGCGCTAACCGTGAAGTTCTCAAGCGCATCAAAGAAACCGGCGACATCTTCTGGGCCGTCGCCGACCAGAATTGGATCCTCGACGGTGCTAATGTCCATGTCAGCCTCGTCGCTTTCGACAATGGAGCTGAAGCATCACGTACCCTTGACGGTAGGATGGTTGCCAAAGTCAATCCCGATCTCACTTCGGCCTCTGATGTGACCACGGCCACAATTTTGCCAGAGAACCAAGGAATTTCTTTTCAGGGACCATCGCCTAAAGCCCCCTTCGACATTGATGCCGCAGTGGCAGCCTCCATGCTAGCCGATATCGGCAACCCCAATGGTCGTCCAAACTCGGACGTGGTGCGTCCGGTAGTCAGCGCAGTGGACATCGGCCAAGCGCCACGCGGGAAATGGACCATCGATTTCTCGCTCATGCCGATTGAAGAGGCGGCTCAGTACGAAAAACCTTTTGAATATGTGAAGGCGCACGTCTATTCGATCCGCTCAACAAATCGCAGGGCCGCCTACGCGGAAAAATGGTGGCAGTACGCGGAAGCTCGCCCCGGAATGCGTGCAGCCTTAGGAAAAGGTCTGAGCCGTTATATTGCTACGCCTAGAGTCTCGAAATACCGCCATTTCATTTGGCTGGACGCATCTGTATTGGCGAATGACGGAACCATTATTTTTGCCCGTGACGACGACACTTTTTTCGGTGTGCTACACTCGCGTATACACGAGGTCTGGGCTCGAGCGCAAGGTACGCAGTTGCGCGAGAAAGAGAGCGGTTGCCGCTACACTCCCACATCCTGCTTTGAGACATTCCCGATGCCGTGGCCACCAGGGCAGGAGCCGACAACCGATGTGCGATACATGGCCATTGCCGAAGCGGCTCGTGATCTAGTCAAGAAGCGCGATGCCTGGCTTGCCGGCGCGAATCCCGGCGACAAGAAGCCCCGCACCTTGACCAGGCTTTACAACGAACGTCCCACTTGGCTCGACATCGCCCACCGTACCCTCGACACCGCCGTCGCCGCCGCATACGGCTGGAAACCAGACCTGACCGATGAGGAAATATTGGAGAGGCTGCTAGAGGAGAATGGGAAGGCGGCTGGCA
>JAVEWL010000444.1:0-5063 GCA_034004565.1 FCB group bacterium
TCTTACCTTCAAGGAATGGCTGAACCCCTTCCACCGCTCGGAGGCCAGTGTGTCCTTCAATCGGCTTTTCTCCGACCAGGAACACGACTCTTTCTTTGACGCCTCCGCCCTCACAAACTGCTGGGAATGGTGTCTTGGCGCATCCGCCACGCCGGTTGAATCGATTGAACTGTGGGCCTCGGTACAATACATGGCGGCGCTGGAGGGGTTTGACCGGCCCAGGAGCCTGCACTTCGGCAATTGGGCGCTTCCGCTGGCGCCGACGGCCTCCTTCTGGACCGAGTCCGGCGAGAAGGACCTGGGCTGGCAGGCAACGATTGGCGGCTCGTACAACTACTCCGAGGATCTGTCGTTCGAGGTTGGGTATACGCACCTCTTTGCCGGCGATGGCCTGGACAACGGTGCCTTCATCGACGAGAACGGCTTGCGCTTCGTGGGCGGCCGCGACAACGACGACGCCGATTACTTCTATGGATATACCTGCTTGCAGTTTTAGACCGGATTCAATACGGCCCCGGCGACGTTCCGCGTGGAACCCGCCGGGGTTTCTTTTTTAGGGATGGGTCTTATGGGTCTTATGAGGCGGATGGGGGTTCCCATAAGACTTATGAGATTTATCTTGAGACGGCGGGGCGCTCACGGGATGGATTGGTCGGTGATGCCGGCGGCGAGGACGGTTTCGTCTTCGTCGTAGAGGACGCACCATTGACCGGGAGTGACGCTTCGCTCGGGGTCTTCGAAGACCACCTTGAGGGTGTTGTCTTCGAATTGGGCTTGGGCAGGCACGGCGCGGTGTCGGTAACGGACCTGGGCGAAGCAGTGGAAGGGTTCCGCGGTGGGGGCAAGGCCGCCCCATACGATTTCACGCGCCACGAGTCCGGCGCAGAGGGTTTCTTCTTCGTGGCCGACGATGACGGTATTGGTCTCGGGTTCGAGGCGGACGACGAAATAGGGACGTGGTGCGGCGATGCCGAGGCCTTTCCGCTGGCCGACGGTGTAGTACATGATGCCGCGATGTTGTCCTACGAGTTCGCCTTGGGTTGAGACGATGGGTCCGGGTGCGGCTCCGCCGACGCGCTGGGCGAGGAAGTTGCCGTAGTTGTCGCCGGGAACGAAGCAGATCTCCTGGCTCTCGGGCTTGTCGGCGGTGACGAGGCCCAATTCGCGGGCGCGAGCGCGGGTTTCGTCTTTGGTCATCTCGCCGAGGGGCCAGATGGCGCGTGCGAGTTGCTCCTGCTGAAGCCCGGCGAGGGTATAGCTCTGGTCCTTGGCGCGGTAGACCGCCCGGCGCAGGGCGAAGCGATCGCCAAGCTGCACGCAACGCACGTAGTGGCCCGTGGCGAGGTAGTCGGCTTCGACGGCGAGCGCCTTCTCGAACAGGGCTCCGAATTTGACGCGCTGGTTGCAGCGGCTGCAAGGGTTGGGCGTGCGGCCGGCGAGGTACTCGCTCACAAAATCGGCGATGACCTCGCGCTCGAAGCGATCGATGTAGTTGATGACGTAATGCGGTATGCCGAGGCGATCGGCGACGCGGCGTGCGTCCTCGGCGGTGTCGAGGGTGCAGCAAGCCTTCTGCGAGGACTCGCGTCCCTCGCCGGAGGCGACGCGCATGGTCATTCCGACGACGTCGTAGCCCTGCTCGACGAGCAGCGCCGCCGCCACGGAACTATCGACCCCGCCGCTCATGGCGACGATTACTCTGGCTGTAGGCATGCGTGAAAGCCCTGGGTAGTGACTAGTGATTCGTTACTAGTTATTAGTTAAGAGCCCAGGAAGAGAGGCGTCTTCAACTAGTAACTAACAACTAGTAACGAATAACTATTCAAACGACATGCACGGGCCGGAGTGGCCCGTGCATGTCGTTTTGAAATCTTTGTGCCGCTTAGGACTGTTTTGGGGCCTGGACGGCTGCGGGCTTGTTGGCTTCCGCGGCCGGGCCGTCCTTCATCTGACCTGGCGGTTTCATGGTGCATTTGCCTTCGAAGATGACGCCCTCGGCGATGGCGACGCGAGGCGCGGTGATGTCTCCGATGAGGCGGGCTTTGGGTTGGATCTCGAGCCGGTCGTGTGCGAAGACGTTTCCTTCGACCTCGCCGCTGATGACGATCTGGCTAGCGACGAGGTCGGCCTTTACGCGGCCGGTCTCGTTGACCATGATCGTGTCATCGCATTGAATGCGCCCCGAAACGTGCCCCTCGATCTTGATTGCGGTCTTGGACCGAATCTCCCCGACGATGGATGTTCCTTGTCCGATTACTGTCACGTTAGTATTCTCGGTTGTAGGATAGGTTCTGTTCCTGGGATCAATCATACATCAACTTCCTAGGTACGAACTGGGATCGACGGGCCGCCCTTTTACGCGCACTTCGTAGTGAATGTGCGCGCCCGTGCTTCGCCCGGTGCTGCCCACGGTGCCCAATTTGTCGCCGCGTTTGACCTGCTGGCCCACGCGAGCCCCCAACTTTTGCATGTGAGCATACCACGTTTCAACATTGTTGCCGTGGTCGATTCTCACGATGTTGCCGTAATACTCGTCCCAACCCGCAAACTTTACCACACCGCTGCCCGTGGCGCGAATATCCGATCCGGTGGGCGCGGAGAAGTCGATGGCGTCGTGGTGCCGGATGGCCCCGGTGAAGGGGTCGCGGCGGTAGCCAAAGCGCGAGCTCATGCGCACGTTGGGATGGACGGACGGCCAGCCGGAGGGCATGCGGGCCACGATGCTGTTGCGGGCCTGTAGTTCGTCCATGGCGTCGATGAGTTCTTCGAAGCTTTCGGTGCGCAGGCGGATTTCCTGGACGATAAGGTCCGCGGAGGGCCGGGCCATGCCGTAGATGAGGTGCGGCGGCCGGGCCATGCGCTTGGAAGAGGCAGGCCGCACGAAACTCGCCTCGTAGACGCTCGGGGCGCCACCTTGTCCGCCTTCGATGTCGAGTTGGAGTTCGGGGACGATCTTGATGCGGGGCGGCAGCTCGTATTTTTCGCGCAGCCGCGCCTCGACGTCGTAGAGGTCGTTTAATTCGGCTGTGATGGCGGCGTCGCGCTTTTCGTAGACGGCGCGGATTTCCCGCTCGACCTGGGCACGCTCTTCCGGAGTTACGGTGGTAGAATTGGAAGGCACGCGCTTGGCGAGTTCGAGTTCCTGGTTTTCTCGCTCCAAGCGATCAACCCGACCGGCAATGCGTTCGTAACGTTTGTAGAAGAACGCGGTACTGAAGGACAGCATCGCCAGGAGGATTACGGCCGCCCAGAGATACGATCCGTGCAAGGTCAGGCTTTTCGTGGAGCTCTGGTCATGGGACAAGACCATGATTTGCCAGCGCTTCATTCAGAAATAGGCCCCCAGAGTGTTTTGGTGGATGCTCCCAAATAAGCCGCTTTGCCCTGTACCGGCTGCAGGCCGGTATCCGCGACTATCGTCGTGTGGGAAGGCCAAGTCCAAGTACGCCGTATGCGCCTTCCGCATAAACCAGGGGTAAGCCCCCTAGACTATTCTGGGAATCTCCATCCGCTCCAGTCATACCACACGGAAAACGTGAAGGTTGATTTCCACAAAACCGCCATCGGGTTCCATGCAAAACAGTTGGACTATAGCATGGCCCACCCCCCCTGTCAACCTTTGGAAGGCCTTCGGCCGGGAAATTCAATCCAGATTCTGTAGCCTTCCGTAAGTCCTCTACCGCCTGTTGTGTCGATCTTATGCGATCGATCCGAGTGCGAAGGGCCATATCTTTGCGTTGTTGCCATGTGGAAGTGTTGAAGGGGTTACGCGGGAGGAGACCTTATGCCGTCTGGGAAGCGCGGTTTTACGTTGGTCGAACTGCTGGTTGTTATCGCCATCGTTGGTATCCTGGCGGCGATACTGCTGCCGGCTTTGTCGCGGGCGCGCGAGGCGGCAAACCGCTCTGCTTGCCAGAACAACCTGAAGCAAATGGGTACCGGGTTCCAGATGTACGCGTCGGAGAGCCGAGGGTATTTTCCGCAACGGCAGATTCGGCGGCTGGACGGGCGGCTGAGCCGGGAGATGATCTTTGAGGGCCGGGGGGTGATGCCGGAGTATGTCTCGGACATCAACGTGGTGTGGTGTCCGTCGTGGGTGGCGCAGGCGGATCCGGTGGCGCGCTACGACATGAAGACGGACCGGGGCAGCAATGCGGACGGCGTGGTGCAACCGGAGGAGATTACCAAGGAGCCCTATGATTATACGGGCTGGATGTTCCTGGAGGACCGGAACATCATGGGGGCGCTGGTGGGCACGTTGACGACCTCGACCGACCAGTACGGCCGGTTCCAGGAGGCGGAGTTCATAGGGACGCCGATTGGTGAGTTGGGCACGGAGAGCTACGAGACGGCCGGCGCGGCCAGTGACGATGACTTTGTGGTGTCGGCGGCGAACGCGGGTACGCAGGTGGGCGGTGGGGACCGGATCTACCGGCTGCGGCTGGGGGTGGAGCGGTTCGCAGTACGGGATGTGAATGATGCGGGCGCCGGGGGCATTGCCGCGAGCCAGATTCCGGTGCTGTGGGACCATCTGACGGGCGAGGTGATTTCGTTTGCGCACATTCCGGGCGGGATCAATGTGCTGTATATGGACGGGCATGTGGAGTTTCTGAAGTATCCGGGGATGCGGTTTCCGTGTACGCCGGATCACGCGCGGTCGGCGGGGTGCTATGGGCATCTGTTTGACGGTCCGGGTAATCCGGGACCGCCGGCGTAGGATGAGCTCCCGCAGTTCGTGCTCGTGCTCGTAATCGTGCTCGTAATCGATCTTCTTCGTAATCGTACTCGTAATCGGCATTAGTTTTGTATTGCTCCCCAACCCCGCAGGGGGTTGAATGTGAATAGCCCCGGGTGCAGGCGCGGGCTTTATCGCGCCGAAACCCGGGGATCGCACGCCTCCCCTCAGTTCCCCACCCTAAGAGGGTGGCACCGTCGCGGTCCGATCAAGGCACATAGGTAACACTTAATCCACGAACATCGGTAACACTTATTCAAGGGACATCGGTAACACTCCGTAAGGCATGGCCAAGGAGGATTTGGCCATGCCGTGGAAGGAGACGATA